>JBAUJD010000001.1:0-5077 GCA_049683515.1 Thermosynechococcaceae cyanobacterium
CCTTCTACGATATGCCCACAGAGGCTTATCGTTTGTTAGAAAAATTGAGAAAGCCAGATCTGTTCTTGCTTCCTGATGTTCTTACAGCTCATCTAGAAAATCACTTCCCGTCTCTGGTCATTCTGCATATCGATATGCCACTAGGCAAAGCCATTCAATGCAATATTTTCGTTCCTGAGGCTGAGAATCGGACTCGAACTTACATTTTGCTGTTTGGGCAGTTTAAGCATCCCGCATTAAAAGTCCTCGGCAAGACCTACCTTAACTTCAGTAAAGTTGCAGTGGAGCAAGATGCTGAGATTCTGGGCAAGCTCTATCCTGATGCTCCCCAGCAAATCAAGCTCAACAATGAGGTGGGGATGGATTGGGTGAAACGCAATTTTGAGAGCTTCCCGGAGGTTGTAGAACCCAATCTGTCTAAGTCTTGAAGAAATGCGATCGCATCTCAATTCTTAGAGATTACCGCCCTACAATAAGAAGCCAGAATACCAAAACTTACGAATCTGCCGCCCATGAATACGACTTCTGAGCTTCGAGTTACCGAGATTCAAGACAGTGAATTCAATACCGTAATCAGCAGCAATACCCTAGTGGTCGTCGATTTTATGGTGTCCTGGTGCGGCCCCTGCCGGAAGGTCGCTCGCTTCTTAGACAAGCTGGCAGCAGAATTCTCAGGCCAAGTCACCATCGTCAAGCTTGACACTGAAAAGAATAAAGACATTCCCAAGCAGTTTGATGTAGTCAGGCTTCCTGAAGTGCTTCTCTTCAAGAACGGGGAGTTAGTGGAGCGCATTCTAGGGGCTAAATCACCCAGTGCTTTTGCAGACGCTATCAATCGCCACCTATAAAGGTCATTAAATTGGCTAAAATAATTTGAATTTAATGTTCTGATGAGATAGAACAGGAGACGCCCTTATCAGTCTGATCGGATTGATAAGGGCAAAATCGTTATCTGTCGTGGTTTGTGAGGCGTTGAAAATGGGTTTGCATCATAGTCTTCAAAGTCAAGAGGCAAAGGAAAAAATTGCGGCTGATTGCGCTCAACTTATGGACGAGCAGGTGGCCGCTAAAAAAGGGATCTCAGGTCTCGCGATCAAGACAGCCTATCGCGCCTTAAAGGGACTCGGCCCCGGTTATATTCAGCGAGCGCTGCAAAATATTTTACCCCAGGCTCTAGAAGCCGTTGACCCGATGTGGACTGAGGGCGTTCAGGCTGGCGATCCGGTTAACCATCTCAGCCAGAATCGGATCCAAACGGCTGAGGTATTACTCAGTGTGACCGATTACAAAATCAGCAATGCCAAAAATAAGGTCGTTATTGCCACCTATAAACAGGTCCGTAAGTCCGTAAAGGGCGATGTCGAAGAAGCGGTGCCTGGACTCGCGCAGATTATTAGTCAGCATGCTAGTACCTGAACCGATCTGGCGGTGAACCCATCACGATCATCTTCGAGCCTTTTAGCCTATATTCGACCTCCTGATCGATACTGCTACTTTGGCTAGATTTTTATGGTGTTTAAAGAAGCCGCTAAGATCTAATACATAGGTCTAACCGTCATTGACAGAACCCATGCCCCATACCTCCCCCGATTTTCTAGATGCCTTCGATGTAATTGTCGTGGGTGCAGGCCACTCTGGCTGTGAGGCGGCTTTAGCCTCTGCCCGGCTAGGCTGCCGCACGCTACTGCTCACCCTCAATCTAGATAAAATTGCGTGGCAGCCCTGTAACCCTGCGGTGGGTGGACCGGCCAAGTCTCAGCTCACCCACGAAGTCGATGCCCTCGGCGGCGAAATCGGCAAAATGGCCGATCGCACCTATCTGCAAAAGCGTCTGCTCAATAACTCACGGGGACCAGCCGTATGGGCGCTGAGGGCGCAAACCGACAAGCGCGAATATGCAGCGGTAATGAAAACTATCGTCGAGAACCAAGCAAATCTGACGGTTCGCGAAGGGATGGTCACTGATTTAGTTCTGGGCGACAACGATGAGGTGGTGGGTTTAGAAACTTACTTTGGGGTTGCCTTCGCCTGTAAAAGCGTGATCCTAACCACCGGCACCTTTTTGGGCGGTCGGATTTGGGTGGGCAACAAGTCAATGCCCGCCGGTCGAGCCGGAGAATTTGCCGCAGAGGGCTTGACGGAAACCCTGAAGCGCCTCGGCTTTGAAACCGGACGCCTCAAAACCGGAACCCCGGCACGGGTGGATAAGCGCTCAGTGGACTACAGCAAAATGGAGGCGCAGCCCCCCGATGAGCAAGTGCGCTGGTTTAGCTTTGACCCTGAAGTGTGGGTTGAGCGGGAGCAGATGCATTGCTACATCACCCGCACGACCCTAGAAACCCACAAAATGATTCAGGATAACCTGCATCTATCGCCAGTCTACGGGGGCTGGGTCGATGCCAAGGGACCGCGCTACTGCCCCAGCATCGAAGATAAAATCGTCCGGTTTGCCGATAAAGAGAGTCACCAGATTTTTATTGAGCCAGAGGGACGAGAGATTCCTGAGCTTTATATTCAAGGGTTCTCGACGGGCTTACCAGAGGGGCTACAGTTGGCGATGTTGCGATCGCTCCCTGGCTTAGAGAACTGCGCGATGCTCCGCCCTGCCTACGCGGTGGAATATGATTTCTTGCCTGCAACGCAGTGCTATCCCACTTTAATGACCAAGCGCATTGAAGGTTTATTCTGTGCTGGACAGGTCAACGGCACGACCGGCTATGAAGAAGCCGCTGCACAAGGAATCGTGGCAGGTATCAACGCAGCTCGATTTGTGAATAATCAGGAGATGATTATCTTCCCACGGGAGCACAGCTATCTTGGGACACTCATTGATGACCTTTGTACCAAAGACCTGCGCGAACCCTATCGGATGCTCACCAGTCGTTCAGAGTATCGCTTGCTGTTGCGCTCTGACAATGCCGATCAGCGCTTGACGCCTTTAGGTCGGGAAATTGGTCTGATTGATGATCGCCGTTGGAATTTATATACACAGAAGCAGGCACAAATCACAGCCGAGAAAGAACGGCTCCACGGGACTCGGATTAAGGAATTGGATGAAGTAGGGAGGGCGATCGCAACCCACACCAACCAAGCCATCAAAGGGTCAATTACCCTAGCGGAACTGCTCCGGCGTCCCGGCATTCATTACAGTAATCTAGAGCAGTTTGGGCTGGGTCAGGCAGACCTAGAGCCAGCCGCCAAAGAAGGGGCTGAGATTGACATTAAGTATGCAGGCTACATCAAGCGCCAGCAGCGTCAAATTGAGCAAGTCAGTCGTCAGGAGCATCGCTCCTTGCCCCAAAATCTCAACTACGCCAGTATTGAAACGCTCTCAGCAGAGGCACGGGAGAAGTTAGCCCAAGTTCAGCCGCTCACTATTGGTCAAGCAGGCCGGATTGGGGGCGTTAACCCTGCAGATATTAATGCGTTGTTGGTTTATTTAGAAACACAAAAACGGCTGTCAGCGCTCTCTTCATAACGATTGAGGAGCGCTAGGATGAGGCTAAAACCGTCACGGATGGCCGCTCTGTTGGCAGGAATGCCATGAGTTCATCGATATCAAAATTCTGCTCAATATCAGGGAAATCAATCGCATAGCCGCCTGCCCAGACCCGAACATTGGCAAGCTGATCATCGGTAGGACGTAAAGCTGGGACAAACTCAGAACCCGTCCACTTCAACATTTCTAGTGCATCCACTGGGCAACCTAAGCGTGCGCCGCTAGAAAATTGTACTTCTACCTCTCTAGACTCGCGGAGATATCGAACAGATATAATCTTAGACTCCATGAATAGCCTCCCAAGCGGCTTTAATCTCGTCCAAACGACCGTTAACTAGACTCAGGGCTTTTCGAGTGAACTGGGCATCAGCATTTTGACGTCCCTTTTTGCCTGATTCTAGTACCACTGCCACTGGCCCTGATATATCAATCCTTATTTCTTGTTCAGCAGAAGTGACATGGACATGGGCTGGCTTGTGATCATCATTGAACACCTTGATGACACATCCATCAGAGCGAAATATTTCTGGCAATGACTAGACCTTTATCGGAAGCGAGACTTGAGATTTGGTGAAATCAGGCAGATGATGGAACTCTACCCCATCCTACAAATAATGGAAACGATATGAGCAGCCCAGTCTACGAGATCTCAGCCCCCGTTCTCGTCACCGGGGCCACAGGCTACGTCGCTGGATGGCTCGTCAAACGCTTACTCGAAGCAGGATTTACCGTTCACGCTGCCGTTCGTGCCCCGTCCAATACCGCAAAGCTGAAGTATCTCAACGAACTAGCAGAACAGACCCCCGGTCAGATCAAATATTTCAAATCAGACCTGCTGATCGAAGGCTCCTATGCCGAAGCAATGCAGGGCTGTGGGACTGTCTTTCACACCGCCTCTCCCTTCACCCTATCCGTTGACGACCCTCAAAAAGATCTGATTGAACCAGCTCAATGGGGGACACGCAATGTTCTAGAACAGGCTAATCAAACGGAGTCAGTGCAGCGAGTCGTTGTCACCAGCAGTTGTGCCGCGATCTACGGGGATAACGCCGATCTAGAACAGGCAAAAGGCGATCAGTTTACAGAAGCAGACTGGAATACCACCTCCTCGCTGAGCCATCAGCCCTACTCCTATTCCAAAACCTTGGCCGAGCAAGAAGCCTGGACCATTGCCAAGGCACAGGACCGCTGGAATTTGGTTACCGTTAATCCTTCGCTAGTGCTGGGACCGGGCATCAATCCCTTTGCCACCTCAGAATCTTTTTCGCTGATTCAACAGATGGGGGATGGCACCCTGAAAGGCGGCGTCCCCAACTATGGAATGGGTGTGGTAGATGTCCGGGATGTTGCTGAAGCCCATATGGCGGCTGGGTTTATGCCTGCTGCGAAAGGTCGTTACATTACCTCTGGTTACAACACGACTTTTCCCGAAATGGCCCAAATTCTGCAAGCACAGTTTGGAGATGCAAAATAGCGCGTACTTCGGGATCTTGTCCTCTTTTGGTGATGCGTGAGCCTATCCTATCGAAAGCATTGCAGTGCAGGACTTTCAGCCACTCAATATCAAACGCTTGCTCA
>JBAUJD010000002.1:0-6106 GCA_049683515.1 Thermosynechococcaceae cyanobacterium
CTTAAGACGATCCCCATGGAGGGTTTTCAGACCAGTCTGGGCCTCAAAACAGGGATTGTGCTCAGTAAATTAGTCCGTTCTATATTCCAAACGCGGCGATTGCTGAAACAGGGGCAGTTTGAGGGCGTCGTCACCACAGGGGGATATATTGCAGCGCCTGCCATTATTGCGGCTCATTCTCTGGGGTTACCTAGCGTGCTTCATGAATCGAACGTGATACCGGGGAAGGTGACAAAGTGGCTGAGCCGCTGGTGTAGCGTGATTGCCCTGGGGTTCAAGGAAACAGCGCCCTACCTGCCGAATGCCTACACCGTAACGGTGGGAACGCCAGTAAGATCTAATTTTTTATCAGAGACTCCCCTTGATCTTGACATTCCTGAAGAGGCTGTAGTGATTACGGTGGCGGGCGGGAGTCAGGGGGCCGTCGCTGTAAATCGGCTCGTGCGTCAGTGTGCCCAGTCTTGGCTAGAGGAGGGGGCCTGGATGGTTCATTTAACCGGAGAGCGCGATCTTGAAGCTGATAGCTTTACCCATCCTCACTACATCGCTCTACCCTTCTGCGACAACATGGCGGGACTGCTGCAGCGCACGAATTTAGCCATCAGCCGTTCGGGAGCCGGCACGTTAACCGAGTTAGCCACCACGGGTACTCCCTCTATTTTGATCCCTTATCCCTACGCAGCCGAAGATCATCAGGCCTATAACGCGGAGGTGTTTGTGAAGGCCGGGGCCGCTCAAATGTTCCGTGAGTCAGATCTCACTGCTGAGAATCTGACTGAGACGGTGTTAGAGTTACTGCGATCGCCTCAACGTCTTACCGCCATGTCAGACCAGGCCCACCAGCTTTCTGCTGCTGATAGCACCCAACAGTTCGTTGAGCTTATTCGTCAAACTTTGCAGAGAAAGGACTCAGGCTGATTTTTTGGGGAGTCCGCCATGACCGCGTGGGTCATCGGATCGAGTGCCGCTCTCAGGAGACTTAAAAGCGGATGCTTCCCCTAGGGTTGTCGAAGTGGGGAGGGGCTGATCCGCAGACAAGGCCGCTAGATCGCCTGCCATGATAGTGCGGGGCTGCTGACCAATCGCATTGGCTAACACCTCTCCAGACCGGTTCAGGAAAACAAAGTGCGGGATGCCGTCTACTCCGAACTGTGAAATCTCGGGCATCCATTTGGTGTTGTCAACATTGAGCATGACAAAGTTAACATCACGATAGTCTTGCTTGAGGCGGGTCATATCTGCCGCCATCGCCTGACAGCTTGTGCACCAGTCGGCATAAAACTCCAGCAGCGTGGGCTGGCCGTTCGCCAGTGCTTCATCCAAGGGCATTGAGGACTCAGCTAACGCCGTTAAAGAGGGCCGTTGAGTCTGTCCCTGTAGGCCAAGGAAAAGTGCGATCGCAAGCACCATAGCAGCTATAGCAATCAACAAATTCCTCGCTCGTCCTGCCCCCATGAGTGAATTTGGGGTGAGTTCTGCTCTATCCTCGGTCATAGTTTATAAAATGTCATGACGACGTCATTTCTACCTATCAGCTTACGGTTTTTGCGGAGCAGATGGCTTGATCCCGTTCACAATCATGTTTCAATCTGAGCGACGGGATTGTTCTAGGTCAGCGACCATGAGAGATTAAGAGAGAACGATGGCAATTACAAGCTAGATGTGATTTACCTCACTGGCAGGCTGAATTCACTTCACTACTGTATTTACACAGGGTTGAACAGCAATCTGCTTAGATGGGCTGCGGTGGTCCATACGGTCTGCCTACCTCAAATTTGAAGATTGCTCGAAGGAGGCTTCTCCTTTTGCCAACCTAAATCTGTAGAAGTAACGTTTCGTTCATGGTCGAAAGGTGATGGTATGCAATTAACTGAAACGCGCATGACTATCGAGGAAGAAATTCGTGCACTCGTGGTTGAGGCCCGTCGATATCCACCAGGGCAACTCAAGCGCCAGCAGTGTCTGACGCAAATTATTCGCATCATTGAGCAGTCCCACAAAATGTGGCACGAAAACACGCCCTACTACGAGGATGCTTTGCAGCAAACCTGGGTGTATTTTTGCCAGAATGTTTGTGAGGCTGGTACCGGCGAACAGTATGACCCTGAGCGCAGTAGCATCATTACTTGGCTCAATCGCTATCTGAAATGGCGACTGCAGGATTGTCGCACCGCGCAGCAAACGCAACGGTCAAAGTTTGTATCCGGCTCAACACTAGACTTCAAGACCCCAAGAGATGTAACCGACAACCTTGCCTCTGGCCCCGATATTCCCCCTATCCTTGAGCAGACTCGTGCTTGGGCAGAGGCTGACGTGACCGGGGATTTGCGCCGCACTCATATCCAAAATCGTCCTGACATTAACTGCCAGGTTCTGATTTTACGGCGATTGCCCCCAGAAACGGGCTGGGAGACGCTATCGACGGAATTTGGCGTCGCCGTTTCTACGCTGAGTAGCTTTTACCAGAGAAAATGTATGACTCGCTTGCGTAAATTTGGGCAATGTGAAGGATATCTATAGTACGCATCTTTAATTTAGCCCAGCTATGCATTCCACTGATCCGTCCTTCATCCTTCCGATCACGACAATCGCTCGCCAAACAGCCGAGCAGTTCTCCGCACAACAGACAACCCATGAAAAAAGAGAGCAGGTACGCCTCAATACCCTGGCGGTGTGGGTCGTTTATGATTATCTAGATATGATGGGCATTCCCTGTAATCTAGACGCCAGCGATAGCTGGAATCCTGTGGTGCGTGCTGTGGCTGACGTTGCTGATTTAGAGGTCGCTGGCTCTGGTCGGCTGGAATGTCGTCCGATTCGAACCACCGAAAAGACCTGTCCGCTCCCCCCTGAAGTATGGGTTGATCGGATTGGCTATCTGGTCGTGCAGATTTCAGATGATTTACGGCAAGCCAATCTCATGGGTTTTATGCCCACAGCGGCCACAGCACAGATTCGACTTGAGCAGCTTAGCCCCTTAGAGTCTCTGCTGGCCCACCTCAGCGAGTTCAGCCTTGCCCCGCCTTCGACCCCAGAAGATAACTGGCATCAAATGGGGCAGTGGCTTCGTGATATTTTTTCAGACGGCTGGCAAACCGTTGACTCATTACTAGGCCACAACGGATTGGCCCTGAGTTTTAGGCGGGCTGAGGTGGTAGAGCCGATGGCTGTTAGTGAAGGTCAAGTGCAGCAGGCAAAGCTGCTCTCTCTTGCCGGTGCTCCAGTAGTTTTGGTGGTTGATTGCTACCCTCAAGATCATCAACGCCTTTTTTGCATTCAGGTGCATCCGCTCTCTAACGGTACCTACCTGCCGGTGGATTTGCGATTGGTCATTTCTGATGGTGTTGATCAACCCCTGTTAAAGGCCACCGCAAACCCTGATGATGACTGTATTCAACAACAATTCAGTGGGTACCCAGGGGAACGGTTTAGCGTGACGGTCGCGTTGGGCGAGGAGTCTATCACCGAACGCTTTATTGTCTAGCATTGAGCAACGATGGCTGACAAACTGGTAGTTCTTAGAATTGATCGAGGCAGTCTGGTCCTGGGCTTTGGCCTCACGCTTCAGATTGGAGATGAGGGGGGACGCCCATCGACTGAAATGCTGGGTGTACTGCCTGCTATGGCTCAATTGCCTCTTGCTTACGAACGGTGGCAAACCGCCTATAAGGCATTGGGGCTGCCGACTCGCATTAAGCCGTTGCCCAATCAGGTCACTAATTTTTCTCGTTTTGCAGACTGCCGTCAAGCCGCAGCTCAGCTTTGTCAGACGTTCAATGAATGGCTTGGGGCTACAGCGTTTCGTCCGGTGTGCGAAAAAATTTTAGAGCAGCTATTACCGTGCGATCGCATCCGCTTTATCCTGCAGACCGATGATGTGCAGCTTCAGAAACTACCCTGGCACACCTGGGCGCTGCTAGAGCGCTACCCCCAGCTAGAATCAGCCGTAGCGGCAGCAGCCTATACGAGCACACCCATTGAGCAAGAATATCCCCCTGGCGAGGTTCGCATTCTTGCGATTTTAGGCAACAGCAGCGGGATTAACGTGGATGCAGATCGGGCCTTTTTAGATCAGCTCCCTAACGCCGACGTGAAATTTTTAGTGGAACCCCACCGCGATCATCTCAGTGAGCAGCTTTGGGAGCAGCATTGGGATATTCTCTTTTTTGCAGGTCATAGCCATAGCCAGGGTGCAGCCGGTCAACTCAGCCTCAATGCCACCGACAACCTTGAGATTAAAGATCTTCATTACGCGCTGAAAAAAGCCGTAGCTCACGGGCTGCAGCTTGCCATCTTAAATTCCTGTGATGGTCTAGGTCTTGGACGGGCACTGGCCGATTTAGAGATTCCTCAGCTTGTGGTGATGAGGGAACCCGTTCCTGACCTTGTTGCCCAAACCTTCTTAAAATATTTTCTACAGAGCTTTTCCCAAGCTCGCCCTCTCTACCTAGCGATGCGGGATGCGCGGGAGCGTCTGCAAAGTCTAGAAAAGGGCTATCCCTGTGCGACCTGGTTGCCGGTGATCGTTCAGAACCCAGCGGTCATCCCTCCCACTTGGCAAGACTTGGGAGCAAGAACTCAATCTCTGGCGCTGGCACCGCTGGCGAATCAAGCAATCTCCCCCCCTGTTACCGTACAGCCAGCCGCCACTGCTCCACGGTTGAGCATCAAAAAACGTCTTTGGTTATCTATCCTCGCCAGCAGTACCCTTGTCACCGTCTTAGTTCTGGGAGGACGCTGGCTAGGACTGTTTCAATCGCTAGAGCTATGGACCTTTGATCGTCTGATGCTGCTGCGTCCTCAAGAAGCGCCAGATAGCCGTCTATTAATTATCACTATCTCAGAAGCTGAGATTCAGGCCCAGGGAGAAGATGCACGGCGCAGTTCCCTATCCGATCAAACCTTAAGCCAACTAATCACCGCCTTGAAGCCCTATCAGCCCCGTGCCGTGGGTCTAGATATCTATCGCGACTTTGCCGTTCAAAGCAGTCAGCCCCTGCTGCGACAACAGCTCCAAGAGGCAGGATCCTTGGTGGGCGTCTGCAAAAATAGTGATGTGGGCCTTGATCCCACTGGCATCGCACCACCACCGGAGTTATCCTCAGACCAAGTTGGATTTAGTGATGTTGTCGCTGACCCTGATGGTGCTCTGCGCCGACAGCTTTTGTATATGACGCCGGATCCGGCTTCGCCTTGCACCACCCCCTATGCTTTCAGTTCATTGCTGGCGATTCACTATCTCACCCATCAAGGGATCCAGCCGACCTTTACGGCCCAGAATCAACTGCAGTTGGGGCAAACGGTGATCCCCAAAATTCAGCCCCGCTGGGGAGGCTACCAAACAATTGATGCCAACGGTATTCAGACCTTCTTGAACTATCGTTCACTGCCCAGACCCGACGAGATAGCTCCCACAGTGACCCTGGCTCAGGTTCTGAAGCAAGAAGTTAATCCCGACAATATTAAAGATAAAATTGTTCTAATTGGGGTTGCTGCCAGCGGCAGCGGTGATCAATGGGCCACGCCCTATGGGGCAACGGGGGCCGGAAAGGTGCCGGGAGTTTTTATTCAAGCGCATATGATCAGCCAACTACTCAGCGCGGTGTTAGATGGGCGCACGCTTATTTGGGCGGGGCCGCTGTGGGGCGATGGGATTTTAATTTTCTGCGGGTCAATGGTCGGGGGTCTCTTCGCAGGGCGGCTCAAGGGGGGCAAGCCGATTTTCATTGCCGGAACTGCTACATTGGTCGTACTCACGGTTGGCGGCTTTATTGCCCTGCTTCAGGGGCTATGGTTCCCTTTGATGCCAATGTTTTTAGCCTATTGTGTAACAACTGCTCAGGTGCTCCACCTTAAGTCTTCACAACAACCTTCCGTACAGGGGATTGAATCATGACTAATGCTCGGCTCTCTCTTGTCATGCTTGGCAGCGCTCTGTTGCTGGTGAGCACGCCTTTCCCTGCGCTCCGTGCCCAGCAAACGGCCTTAGATCGTACGACGAAGCTGCGGCTGGTTCTTCCCAAGCCGCCTAATGATCCCGGCGCTCCGAAGGGTCGTCGTAAAGGCGGGTCTAGTCGAGGTGGAGAACTCGCAACCTGCTCAGAGC
>JBAUJD010000003.1:0-9105 GCA_049683515.1 Thermosynechococcaceae cyanobacterium
GATCAATAAACCGCTCCAAGGGCCGAATCACGTTCCCCAGCAGCATATTGAAAGCCACCAATTGCCCCACTGTGAGCTGGCCTTGAATCACCTGCCAAGCCCCGAACCAAAGCAGGGCAGCGGTGACCACAGAATCAATGGTGTCGCTAAACACCTGCAGGCTAATATTAAACAGCTTGCCAGAGAAGTTCACCTTGACCGATTCATTAAAAAGATCTTCCCAGCGCCAGCGGACCGCGCGCTCAATACCCATCGACTTCACGGTATTAATGCCGCTCAACGCCTCAATCAGATATCTGCGCTCAGCGGTTTTCGTGTTGAAGACTTCTCGTGAAATGCGGCGCAGAATGGGGGCAGAAATCAGCGTGATTACATAATAAACCGGGATTACCGCCAACCCCAACAGTGACATCTGCCAGTTGTACCAAAACATGAACCCGGCATAGATGAAAACGGTAAAGATATCGAGGAATACTCCCAACGCCTCCCCCGTCAAGAAATCACGGATTTTGCGGGCCTCCTGTAGGCGAGAGGTAATATCCCCTACATAGCGCGATTCAAAGTAGCTCAGGGGCAGTTGGAAGGCGTGGTTAATGAATCCCACCACCAGCGATAGATCAATTTTGTTGCCGGTATGGGCAATCAAATACCGCCGCAACCCGGACATGATCACCCGGAACACGCTAAAAATCATTAGGCCCACCCCCACGGCCATCAACGTAGAGGTGCTCCGTTGAACCACCACGCGATCGAGCAAAAGTTGCGTGAACAGCGGAGTAACAAGGCCCAATAGCTGCAGGACCAGGGCAGCGAGTAGAATCTCGATGAGGACAAACCAATGGGGCTTGAGCAACTCCACATATTTCCAGAAGTTGTTCTTCGCGTTGGGGGTTCGCTTCAGAGATGGCGTGGGCTTCAGCAGCAGAGTATATCCGCTCCAGTTTGCCTGTACTTCGGGCCACCGCATTGTGATTCGACCCACCGCCGGATCAGCAATATGAACCCGACGGCGCGTCATGCGGTATGCCACTACGTAGTGATTACCCTGCCAGTGCAAAATGGCAGGGAGCTTATCTCTATTGAGGGGGGCCAACTCCGCTTGCACGGGTCGAGGTGAAAATCCCAGATATTCTGCGGCGATCATGAGTCCCCGCAGAGAGGTGCCATCCCGGCTGACGTTGGCAAGCTGCCGGAGATGGTTGACGCTAAACCGCTTGCCCCAGTGGCGACTAATCATGACCAAACAGGCGACCCCACAGTCCATGGCACTTTGCTGAGCCATGAAAGGATAGCGCCCCGTCAGTTGATGCAGCCAATGCCCCAGCGTCACGGTAGGACTAGGAAAGTAAGCACGACTTTTCTGGTGGGGCGATGGCGCTTCAATGTTAACCGGGGACGAGTTGACCGGAGACGACTGTGAGGCAGTCAACAGCGCTAGATCCGGGGCGGGGCGGGGGCGGTGTCCGTTACGACGATGCCCTTCTACCTCTGTGAGCAGGTACAGCTCTGTGGGCTGCGTAATCTTCCACCCTCCCGGTTTTAAGGTCTGCGGGACAGGGTAAAGCTGACCGGCAGACACGCGAGGACCAGAAGCATGAACCAGTTCTCCCTCCCGCAGCAGCCAGAACTGAGCTTGGGTTAACTGAGCGGGCAACTTCCCTTTGCGAAGCTGATGCTCTGTCCGCTGGGCCACCATCTCCTGTACGGCGGCTGGCTCTGGGTTAAGAAGGGCATCTGAGCGGCGACAAAGAGCCTGCAGATCTTGGGCGATCGCCTGTTCATAGAGATGGTCTTGAATAGGGGGATGCTTTTGGATCAATGGCTGCAGCGCGGCGGGCGGCAAATAGCAAAGCCGAGCGCCGACGGAAGCTCGGACCGATAGGGACTGAAACCCCTGCTCAGGAAATAGGGTTAAGGCTCCGAAAGATGTCCCTGCTGACAGAGACATGACAAGAGTGTCGGCACTATCTAAAAGACGAACTTTGCCCGCCACGATAATGCATAGAAGGGATGCCGACTGGCTCGATTGCCACACGGATTGGCCCACAGCAGGTTCTGACATCGTCGCTTGTTTTAGACAGCGAGAACACTCAGCAGTAGAAAGCTCCTGTCCAAGAGCCTGAGATAAATAATGATGGAGCTGGGGATTTGAGGCCATCTGGCAATGCGGCTCAGAAAAGATATCAAATATCAAGAATCAAGAAATTACAGTAAGTGCAGTAAAGTCTACTGGGGCTGCAAGTCCTGAATGGTAATGGCGCTGTTGCGATTTTGTCCCCGAGACGGTCTACTGCTTTTATGGCGATAGGGACTAGAGATCTGCATCTCGTTGAGTAACCGATTGATGTGGCGATCGCTCACATCAATTCCCAACTCTTTTATCAATTGCTGTCTAAGAAAAAGCGCGGTCCACTGCTTGATGGCATACCCGTAGGTTTTAGGGCTGTGACAGACTAATTCGCGTAGCCGGGCCAAGTATTCAGGACTGACCTTTTGAGGGCGACCAATGGGGGCCGAGGCCCATGCATCAATTTCCCCTAGCTCCATCATCTTCATCCAAAACCGCGCGGTCCCTGGCGCACATCCCAAGGCGGCACAAATGGTTCTCTGTGATTCTCCTCGGTCAGCACGCAGCATGATTTCTAGGCGAAGTCGATGCTCAGGTCGCAGGTGACGGTGTGACCCTTCTTCTAGTTCTGTTCGATAGGTCTCTAGTCGAGTCCGCCGGATGGCCGAGTTTGATGTTGGCATGGCAAAAAGGACAAAAATGACGTTGAAACACAAAGATGTATTAACTAGACTTTTGTCTTTGCCCCCCGCATTGCTGATGGCAGCCATTACTGCCTCTCAGCACCATAGTGTTCTCTGTGCTATTGCATCATTAATACTGAGATAATGTATGTAAGTCAAGGGGCTACATAGATATTGCTTTTTTGTGACAATCCACCAAATCCTTGCTGAGAGAGGGCTACAGGCACAGGTTGCCTATATCGTTTTTACCCTCTCTCCTTTGACAAAAGAACCTCTCAGTCGGCTGGGGGCTTAAAGGCCCACCAACACAGAATGGATGCTTTTAGAGCAGGATTAGTCCTGGATCTAGGGCTTGCCACCTATCGCGTGGGAGTTAATCCTAACGACCTCTCTCACACACAGATCACCGAAATCATCGAATCTCAGCAAAGACATAACTGCTGTAGTTAAATTCCTGCTTGAAGCCATCCAGCTTGACCGCTAGGGTCAATGATCATAGGATTCAGAAATATTTCTTATGGTTCTGTTGCAAAAAGTATGGCTCCATAAGTTCAATATCACCTCACTCACATCAGCAATCTAGGAAAGGAAATTAAGGCAATGGACATTAAAATCAATGATCTGAAGCCGATGGGCGCGGAGTTATTGTCTGGCTCTGAGAACATCATGGACGGCCTTCGGGTTCTTTCTGAAGAAGAACTCCGCATTTCAGGTGGCGGCGGCAAGGGCGGTAAAGGCAGCGGTAAAGGCAAGGGCAAAGGTAAAGGTAAAGGCAAAGGCAAGGGTAAAGGCAAGGGTAAAGGACGATATTGGTAGAGAACGCTCTTACTCTAGTTACCACTGGAAGTCGATCTGCTATCGACAGACAGCACAGGCTTAGGACTTATTTGTAAGATATCTAGAGCATTGTGCGTTGATTCCTCAGTCCTCCTGTTTTCGAGGACTGAGGATTTATTGCTTTATTGAGAATAGGAGTGAAATCAGGATTATTATCGCATTATGCTCATCTGTTGTGGCTTTACCATCGACAAGTAGTAGTTTGATCAGTGACAATAATCTAGTGAATTAGGATTTAAATTTGTGGGACTGATTCTAAGTACGGATAATGTAGTTGCTTTTTTGAAGCAGCGTAATGTCTGTCTTCCTGACTTCAATGTAACTGACCCCATTCTCACAAAAGAAAGTAAAAATTTTAACTTAGTTGTAAAATCAAGCTCAGAAAAGAGCTTTCTTGTCAAGCAAAATCGAGTCAATCGTGATGGTAAAACATCAGGGAATCTCTTTAGCGAGTGGATTGTCCAAGACCTCATCAACAACTTTAGCGAGCTAGCTTCTATTCAGCCAATTGTCTCTGAAGTCTTGCTTTTTGATCAAGAAAATTCAATTATTGTATCTATATTCTATGATCAATATGTTGCCCTTGATGACTACTATGAAGCTTGCCAGAGTTATCATCCTAAAATTGCAAAAGCCATTGGAACAAACTTAGCAAGTATTCATTGTTCAACTTATCAGAGAAAAGAATATCGAGATTTTTTAGGAAAGCACTGTAATCTGGAAAAGGCAAAGAAAGCACCGAGCTTCATCAAGCGATTGAATTGTCTAAGCCCAAGTGTTTTTGGTGAAATTTGTCCTGACGGCCTAGAATTTTATAAACAATACCAACGCTTCCCTAGTCTCAATCAGGCGGTCATTGAGTTGTACGATCATCTGCAGCCCGCTTGCTTAACTCATAATGATCTGACTCTCGATAACTTTATTATCGATCCCCAGATTGATCTCAGCTTAGATGTGGTTGATATTCGATCAGAGCAGATCAAGATAATTGACTGGGAATTTAATTTTTGGGCAGATCCGGCTGAAGACTTAGGGATGCTCATCTCTCAATACTTGTCTGAATGGCTCAATAGTTTAGTGGCAGATCCCTGCCTCGATCTTAATACTGTGCTAAATTTAGCTGCTTGCCCACTAGAAAAAATTAAGCCCAGCCTCGAAGCATTCATGACAGGGTACCTCAACGCTTTCCCTGAGATTCTGCTGCACCGAAGTGATTTCGTTAACAGGGTAGTTCAATTTGCTGGAACTGGAATTATAAATCGCCTCAGCTACTATGTTGAATATCATTACTATTTTGGCAATGAAGAGTTATGTAAACTTCAGGTTGCCAAAAATCTAATTTGCGATCCAGATGCAGGAGCAAAGAGTTTATTTGGAAACGCTGTTATTGAACTTGTTAAAGATATTCAATCCAAGACGGTAGCCAACTCAGAAATAGCCGTCTAACGGCTTATGAAAAATATGGTAACTTCAAAGTCTATGATTTTAGTATTTGAATCTAAAAACAAAGGGTTTTTAGAGATAGATGAATCTAGTTTTGAAAATAAAATAAAAGATCTAGTTGAAAATATACAGATCACCCCTGAATTTACCATTTCTTATCAAAACTATGAGCCATTAGAGCTTTTATTAGAGCTTCAAGGGTATTTAAATCAGGTTTCAGCGATAGAGCGCAATCAATACCTGTCGGCTAAGATGCAAGGTTATCTATATTTTATTTTCGGCTCTGAGCTTGGCGCACAGATAAACGCTGACTTAGAAACCATTGGTGATTTGGAGTTGCAAGATGAAAGCGATCTCCAACCAGCAGCTAACTACGTCAAGAAATGGTCTCGGACAAAGTTTTATCAGCAGCTTACCCAAAATAATAAAGGTCAAGGTTACAGCGATCATGAGTGGTGCGTAACCGCGCAAAACGGCAACGATTGGCAGGTGATCAAAAATGGCTTGACATTACACATTGATCCTCAAAAGCATCTGTCAGAACCTCAATCCGCACTGCAACTAGGGCAAAAGGTGGCGATCAAAATGCCCTCTCACTTAGTCGATCATGGGATGTATATTGCTGTGGGAGATGCTGGCTTAGCCACTGCTGCAGCCTCTTCTCGAAATGCCGTCATAACCCAGCTATATTTTAACGTGAGTGCTGAAGGAGCAGTGATCTTACTAAAGCACTTCACTCAAAAACTCAACTCAATTAGAATTCCCTTTAGTTTTAAGGTTGCTTACTCTGAGGCCGCATTCGATAGCCCTGATGCTGCAGTTCTAGAGTTTCAGAAGTGTGATTTTGAACAAGTGAACCCCATCGTACAGTCTATTTACCAACAAAGTCAGGCTTACTTTAAGGAAGGCATTCTTTTCTTTTGTAAACCGCTGGCATCTGGGTGTGGCTTGGCTGAGAAGCCTGTTTCCCCAAAGTTTGAGCAAGAGAATATCGGTCAGCACTATGCAGGTGCGATCGCTAAGCTACTCATTGATACTTGGCAACAAAAAGAGCTAAGTTGCTCAGATAGATTAGATATTGTTCTTGACTCCTTATCAAAGATAGGAATCAATACCAACTATCTCTACCTCAACCCTGACTCAACAGACGTATACTAACATCGCAAGCAATGCCTATTGAACCCTGGTTTCCCCTCGCTATTTATTACGCAGATATTGATGGTGCCGCAGCACAAAAAGACTCTTTGGTTTCGGCTATTTTAGAGCTTGAACAGAAAGGTCACGAAAGACGAATCGATTCTGAGATTGCCTGGACCGGTGACTTTCATGGTGTTGGGCGCATTCATGAAGATCCCCACTTCGTCTGGATTGTTGAGCAGATCGAAGTTCATGTGCTCCAGTATCTTGAAGAGCTAGGCCTTGACCTGAGCAAAATAGATTTATATATTCAGCGAGCTTGGCCTGTTGTATCTCGTGAAGATCAGGGCGTCCCCCCCCATGCCCATGAGAATGCCCACGTGAGTGCCGTATACTATGTCTCTATTCCAGACAATGGCACAACTAAATCGGGTGCCTTTACCCTTCATAATGATTCAAATTTTAATGAGATCGTTGCAGGCATTGGGGATAATCACACTAACGCAATTAAAAAACGAAATCCGTTTAATTATGAAGAAGGATACTACGCCCCTACAGAGGGACGTGTATTAATCTTCCCTTCGAAACAACGCCATAGCGTAGAAGAAAATGAAACAGGGGAAATGAGAATCTCGCTCTCTTTTGATATTGTCGTGACTTCGGCAGAAGATGGGGATCCAGGATTGCATGAGTTTTTATCCCCTCCGCCGAGTCAGTGGAAAAAATTTTCAAAAAGAAAATCAGGTATGAAAGACCATAGAAAAATCTGAACGGTTCTATCTCTTTCTAAACTAATTCTTGCGGTAAGTCTACTGAGGCTTTGTATTGCTTCTAACAATGGGCTAAAAGTGAGTGATGCGACCTGGGATTCACGGCTACTCTGGTTTCCTAGACAATTTGCATGACTGCCGTTTGCTTCTTAAAGCTTTGACGAACTGAGCTTCATACATTTAGTATGAGATAGGGAATCTTAGAACCTTTGGCTTCATTGCATCGGCGGCTTAGGTTTTGCCCTGTTAGTGCCCCCTAGTGGTTTTATATTAAGAGACGATGAGGGCAGGTCTTTGTCGTTTAAAGACAGGATGAAACCTTCAGATCTTTTCATGGGACTGAAGGGATACACCGTTTTCGCCAGTAATCTTAAGGATGGGTTACTCAATATAGGTCTACTGTTTCCGGAACATCAATATAGTGAACGTAGAAACTGCAGTTGCTCTCGTAGGCACCATTATTTTTGAGTCAAGTGGTAAACATTTACGGGTGGCCGAAATTACGATTCTGCGGGGAACCCTGCAGGGGTTTACCTATGAGCAAATGTCAGAGGCCTCGGAGTACAGTACCAACTACTTGATGCGAGATGCAGCCCCAAAGTTTTGGAAACGTCTTTCTCAGGCTTTAGGCGAACCGGTCTATAAAACGAATATTCGGTCTATTCTTGAACGGCTGAGTCTATCTGCAGACATTTCCTCTACGGGTTTGGATCCGAACGTAGAGGCAGCATCAAACTTAGAAGGCGCGTCCAATGCCTCAGTGATTTCTGAAGCGCCATCTCAAGCCCTACGGCAGTTAAAGCTAACATCGTCTGATGTTTGCGAGACACCATCGTCATCTTTTTACGGTCGACCCTCAGAGTTAGCAACCCTGCATCATTGGATTGTGGAAGAGCAAACCCGCCTCTGCGGTATTTGGGGACTCAGTGGCATCGGTAAAACGGCACTGCTGAAGCAGGTGATGCGGCAGTTTCAGGACCGTTTCGATGTTGTCCTGTGGCGATCGCTCTCTCAATCCCCTTCTTTATCTGAACTCCTGAGCAGTTTGGTGGTTCCCACAGCGGCAGTGCAAGAAGATACCCTGCAATGGACCGCAATCATCTCGGCAATGAACCAGCAGTCGTGTTTGCTGATCTTAGACGACGTTGAGAGCATTCTAGAAGCTGGGCAGCTTTCAGGTCACTATCGGGAGGGGTATGAAAACTATGGTGCATTTTTTGAGCGTTTTGCTGAAGCGAGTCATCAAAGCTGCATTGTGTTAGCCAGTCTAGAACCGATACGTGAAGTGCTTCAGGGGCAAGGCGTGCAGTCATTGCAACTCTCTGGTTTATTGCCGGAAGCCAGCTCCGTTCTTGCTGAAGAGATGCAACTGAAGCAGGTCAACGATTGGGAAAAACTTACCGAAATTTTTCAGGGCCACCCAGCCGCGCTGACAATTACTGCGAAACTAATCCGCGATTTATTTGGTGGCAACGTGAAGGAGTTCTTGACTCAGCAGTCCTTCATGTTTGAAGAGCTGGAGCATTGTCTGCATCCATCAATTGAGCGGATATCAGTCCTAGAAAAAGAAATTCTCTATGACCTTGCCACTCAAGATCGGCCCGTTTCGGTTTCAGATTTTGAGCTAATGGTACAACCTGTGCAACTTTTAGAGGCGCTGGATTCGCTGCGGCGACGCGCACTGTTGCAGGTTCAGCAGGTGAAAGAAAAATCTCTATTTAGCTTGGCACTGATGATTTCGGCCTATGTGAAGCGACAACTGTTTATCCAGGTTAGCCATCTTGAAGCCAGCCCGTTTCAACAATATTCCCCGCCGCAGCAGGCGGCACTTTGTCTCTCTTCGCTCTCCAGCCAGCCCACGACCTTGAGCCAGTGGTTTGAGCATCAGTTTGGTCCAACGTGGCAGCCCATTGAGGCTCTGTTTGATCACCGATCTAATCCAACGGCCTTGAAATTGAGAAGCGTTTTGCATCTTAGAAATCAAGCGACCTTAAAACGCTGCAAGCAAATCGTGCTCGGCAGTAGACCGATGGTCTTGCTCATTGCGATTGAACAAGACGCGAATGCAATCTATAAAATTTCAGTTCAGGTTCAGCCCAGTACTGATACTTCACTTCCTGCGGGGGTGACCCTCAATTTACTCAATCCAGCCGATCAGGTATTGGCA
>JBAUJD010000004.1:0-2969 GCA_049683515.1 Thermosynechococcaceae cyanobacterium
CAATGTAGAACTTGAATTTTTTCAACCCATAAGAGCGCAAAAATCATGCATCAGCATGACGAAAATCGAAGATAAAGGGGCACCCTAAGCCAAGTAGGACATTTTTGCAGGGTATGGAACTGATGAATCACGATCAAAAGTCCGAGGGTCGTTCTGTGCTCAATGCCGACGTGGCTGCCATGGAACAGTCCTACGCTCAATCTGTCCCTCCGTCAGTTGTTTCTGAAAGTGCCTCCCCCGCCGAGCAACCCTCAGAGCCAGACCTCCAGGGAGAGACCCAGGGACAAATTTTGATCGTTGACGATCGCCCCGACAACCTACGATTGCTCCATGCCATGCTCACCCAAGCCGGTTACGATGTGCGGCGGGCTATTAACGGTGCTACTGCCCTCATGGGTGTTCGGGCTATTCTGCCCGATTTAATATTGCTCGATATTAATATGCCAGACATGGACGGCTACGAAGTCTGTCGGCAGCTTAAGCAAGATCCAGGCACACGCGACATTCCTGTGATTTTCCTGAGTGCGTTAGACGAAGGTCTAGATAAGGTAAAGGCTTTCTCTGCCGGGGGCGTGGACTATGTCACGAAGCCTTTTGAGGTGATGGAGGTATTGGCAAGAATAGAGAACCATCTCCAGCTTCGCAGGGCAATGGCACAGGTAGAGCACCTCAATACAAAGCTAGAAGACCGGGTGCTCGAACGGACATCACAGCTTCAAGCTGCAAAGCACGATCTTGAGCAAGAGGCTATTGAGCGCCGCAAAGCCCAGGATCGTCTGGCCCATATGGCTTGGCACGATCATCTTACGGATTTGCCAAACCGGGCTTGGTTTATGAAGGTGCTGCAGCAGGCTCTGCAGCGTGCTCAGCAAGACGCCAGCTATCGATTTGCCGTACTGTTTCTCGATTGCGATCGCTTCAAAATCGTCAATGATTCTCTCGGCCATTTAATGGGCGATAAGCTACTGGTCCAGTTTGCTCAACGGCTCACGACCTGCGTCCCTGCCACGACAACGCTGGCTCGATTTGGGGGCGATGAATTTACCCTGCTGCTCAAAAATACCGCTGATGCCGAGGGTGCGATCGCCTTAGTTCAAATCCTGCTAGAGGCGCTGACTCAACCCTTCTTTATTGATCAGCAGGAGCTTTTCATCGGTGCAAGCGTGGGCATTGTCATGGGATCGAGTGCTTACGAAGAGCCTGAAGCGCTGCTGCGGGATGCAGATATAGCAATGTACAAAGCCAAAACCCTCTGGCAGAAACGCTATCAGGTCTTTGACGCTGGGATGCGTCAGCAGGTTCAATCGCAGCTTCGTCTTGAAACCGACCTGCGGCGTGCCATTGAACGCCAGGAATTTCTGGTGCACTATCAGCCCATTATTTCCCTTGATACCTTTAATATCACTGGATTTGAGGCGTTAGTGCGCTGGCAGCATCCTGAGCGGGGGATGATCGCTCCGGGGGAGTTTATTCCCATTGCCGAAGAGACGAGTCTTGTTATCCCCATTGGATTATGGGTACTCAAAGAATCTTGCCGACAGCTTGTAGATTGGCAAGGTCTCCATGGTCAAGTCACTCCTCTGAAAATGAGCGTCAACTTATCCGTGAAGCAGTTTGCTCAGCCTGATTTAATTGAGCACATTGATCGGTTCCTGGCGCAGATTCAACTGCCCAGCCATTTACTCACTCTAGAAATCACAGAAAGTGCCTTAATGGATAACCCAGATGTTGCTAGTCAGATGCTCAACGCACTGCGCGATCGCAACATTCAGCTTGCCATCGACGATTTTGGCACCGGCTACTCTTCCCTCAGCTATCTGCATCAGTTCCCGGTGGATATCTTGAAAGTGGACCGCTCTTTCATCAATCGCATTGACGACCAGGGTAACGGTCTGCGCATCGTGGAAGCCACCATCGCCATGGCTCAAAGCTTAGGCATGAGGGTTGTGGCCGAAGGCGTTGAAACCCAAGAGCAGGCTGTGCGTCTGCAGCAGATGGGCTGCGAATATGCCCAGGGCTATCTGTTCTCTAGGCCGCTCCCCTCCGAGGCTGCCGGTGAACTGATTCTGCAGCCTCCTGCTATTTTGAGCCAACTGCAGCCCTAGCGTCTGTGCCGTAAGCGCCTGCGCCGTAGACGCTTTACCAGCCAGAGTCCGCCGCCGTAGGCCACCATCGCTGTTATTGCTCCCATCACAGAGCACCCCGCCAAAAGCGTGATCAAGAAATCGCCACTTAAATGCAGGAGCTGGCTAAAATTTTGGACATCGCCCAGTTGCTCAACCCTGAGGTGGTGGGTCATCAATACCCACTGCCCTACTTGAAAGTTGAATGCAAACAGCGGCAGATAGGTAAAGGGATTGCTGATCCAGGTGGCTGCCGCCGCTGCGATCTTATTGCCGCGCAGCACCATTGCGAGCAAAACCCCGACAATAATTTGAAACCCCATAATCGGGAACATGCCTGCAAAGGCACCCACTGCCAAACCACGGGCAATTGATTCTCTCGAACCTCGTAGCCGCCTCAAACGAAGAGAGTAGTACCGCCACCATCTGCGAACAGTCATGGTGTGCTGCCGAGATCGCTCTACCGGGCAGGCCCGTCGGTAGCTTTGCGATGCTGGAACTCTGGCCCTATCAGTTTCGAACACGCCCTCAATCCTATTCAAGATTCTCCAGCGCCGAGACTGTTACTCAGCGGTTTTTTTCAAACGCCACCCCGGTTTCACGACTTGCTTGGCCCTAGCAATCACTAGGGCATCGCCGGCAACATCATCGGTAATGGTAGAACCTGCCGCCGTAGTGACGTCCGGCCCCAAGGTCAGCGGTGCCACTAGCACCGTGTTTGAACCCGTTTTGGTGCGATCGCCAATGTGAGTCTGGTGCTTTTGGATGCCGTCGTAGTTGGCCGTAATGGTCCCCGCCCCAATATTAACCTGTTCCCCCAACGTGGCATTCCCCAAATAAGAGAGA
>JBAUJD010000005.1:0-2658 GCA_049683515.1 Thermosynechococcaceae cyanobacterium
AATACCCCCTTACACGGCTTGAGGCGCTGCTGAAGTGGTAGACTAACGTTCTACAAAAGTCGGGCATATCATCGGGTGCGCTTCACCATTGAGAAGAGAGACTCATCTCTCTTCTCAATGAGATTGACCGGCACTAAGGACAGGCTTCTTTTTACGGAGAGACTGTAGATGATGGAGATGCGGTTGGGGACGACGGCCCAGCCTCGCAGTCACAGACAAAGGTTTCGATTAAGTCGGTTGCGATCGCAATCGGCACCTTAAAATCTTTCTTGGCCTGATTGATGAACTGAGTTACCCGCGTGGTTGTTCTGGCCACTTGGAAACCATCCACGGTTAAATCATTGGTGGGGTAGCGCTTCAAAAACTCGATAAAAGAGATTTTGCCATCATCGCTCAGCGACATAATAATCGAGGAACGCAGCGCTTGGATATTGGCCCGACGCGCAGGTGTATGAACCAACTGTCCTGTTTGGAACAGAATATAATTCACCCGGAATAATATTGAGTAGTCGATCTGCCAACTTGAGGCTAATTTTAGCCTCTTCGGTCATAAACTTACGTGCCTGCTCAGGATCTTGACCCGAAATCCTCAAGAAGAACTTCACCTTCGGCGAGGCGACTCCTGTATTAGCAAAGGTTTCCAGCTCATCCACCGTCAGAGTTTGGCCGAAGTTTCGGTAGGTGAACACCACCTTCTGAAGCGGGTTTCGACGGTGCTGGGCAGCATTGTCGATCCGGCAGAACAAAAGGAGTTCATGATCGGCAAAACCGTTGATGCTGAGGTCTTAACCCCAGACGGTACAGTCTTGGTGAGCCAGGGGCAAATCATTACGGCCTCAATGGCCGACACCGCTGAAGAGATTGGGGAGCTGGCCCAACTCTACCGAGCTGTGGGGGGCAGTTTTGCTGAAGAACTCAATCGCAAAGTGCAGGCCACCACGGCTTCAACCCAGCAACGGCTCCAAACCGTCATTAATGATTCAGTCTCTGCCGTCACGAATACCATGGTGGACCCGGTGGAGCAACAGACCTTTGTGATTGGCAAGACGGTGGATCAAGATATTCACTTAATGAATGGCACGCTGTTGATTGCCCAAGGCGATACCGTCAGTTTAGCGGTGGCTGAGCTAGCCCAAGAGGAACAGATTCTCAATCAGGTTTATCAAGCCGTGGGCGGCAGCGTTGCCGGTGACTTGACGCGCCGCGTTCAAGAGACTACAACGGCGACTCAGCAGCAGATGCAGGGGGTAATTAATCAGGCGATCGCAACGCTTATGAGCACCATTATTGATCCAGAGGAGCAAAAAGCCTTTGTGATTGGCAAGTCTGTCGATCAGGATCTGAAGCTCCCTGACGGTACTATGCTTGTGAGCGAAGGGCAGATTGTTAATGTTGCGATCGCAGATCAAGCGGAACAACAGCACGTCTTAGAGCAACTATATCGAGCCGTGGGGGGCAGTTTTGCTGCCGATCTGAGCCGTCGGGCCAGCGGCGTTTTAGCCGGGACCGTCATTGAGCAAACCCTCGGTCGCCGGATTCAGCAAGAGGTGCGTACTGGGGATGGAACCGTGATTGCAGCGGTGGGTCAAATCGTCACCGAGCCGGTTATTGACCGGGCCAAGGCCAAGCACCAAGAAGCGGCTTTAATGACAGCGGTGGGGTTAACCCCCAGTGAAGCCATGCGTTCTAGTAGCGGTTTAGTGGTTTCTGAAACCAGCGATTTGCTCCGCCAAGGGGCCACGCAGGTTCGAGAAGGAGCCGATAGCCTCTGGAATACCGTGCGGTCTGGTGCCAATGATCTGCAGCAACAAACCTTTCACCAAATTGAAGAACGGCGCATTCACCGTGCGCTGGGTCGCCCCGTGACGCGGGTCATTTTGGATCCAGAGGATAGAGTGATTCTCAATATTGGCGAACTCATTACCCATGACGCCATTGCACGATCCCGACGGGCAGGGCTGCTGGATATCTTGCTCAGCTCTGTCCATGTGCAAAAGCCTCATTTTCCACTGGAAACCCTGCAGGCTCCCGTTCCCAGCTTGGCCGCCATCCGCGCAGAACCCATCGCCACGAGGGCATAGGCTGGCCGCTCTCCAGGGATCCCCTCCCTGGAGAGACATCGTACTGACTGTGCCCTGAAAGTACGTCAGCCCAGGGGCTGAATTGCAGTCATCCATCAGGATGATTCATGGCGCTTTCCCGTTGATAGGGGTATGGTTCAGGTCAAGAATTTAGGCAGGGTGACAGCTCTAAAACAGGCATGATCTCAGTAGCCATTCTCGATCAATCCGCTCTATTATGGAAGAGTCAATTCAAGTTATCCCAAATCATCTGACAGCGATCGCAAGCATAAGTCTAAAATCGCGACGTTAACATCAGCCACACGGATGATTTAGGCCAATCCAGAAGGTAGATCTCGATCTGCGGTATTTCAGTCCTGACGATGGATGCCACAGCTCTGTTTCTACAGCTTTAATGGTTCTATAGACACAGCCTTTGGGTGGTGTCCATAGATACTTATCCTTTAATAAGTGCAGGTACTGCACAGGGCACAAAAAATGACTGTTTCACATCGGTTCGGTTCACATCAGTGGTCTTGGGGTCTGGGTATCGCTGCTGTCATCGGTGGCTTAGTCTGCGCCGTTAATGTACCGGGAT
>JBAUJD010000006.1:0-3535 GCA_049683515.1 Thermosynechococcaceae cyanobacterium
GCGTTGAGGAATTATTTGGAGTGATGTGCAAGGGAGATCGCGCCCTTTTACAAGAAAACCGCAACCGGATTAAATCTGGGGCTGAGTTTGCCTATCGTTGGTTAGCGCTACAGGAAAAAGAGGTGAAGTCTACTGAGGAATCATAGGTTCTCTGAGTTGCCGACGCTAGAGTCTTTGAAACGGCTCTTCGTTATGAAAGTTGATTGAATTTTGGAGTTTTTATCATGAGTGTTCTTGAATCTTTGAAATCTGAGTTTCATGCTGAGTTTCCCCGGTTGGCGACGGGTAAGTATGTCCATTTTTTGATGGTGCGCCATAGTCAGTCTTTTCCTGTTTTTCAGACCGATGGAGTGCTGAATGTGGCTCGGACTCAGGCTGGACTGGAGACGGAAGGTAAGTTTAGCCGTCTGGTGATGTTTAAGCGTAAGCAAACCACGCCGGAGCGATTGGCGGGGCGAGAATTGTTGCGATCGCTAAATCTAACCTCTGCCGACAAAAGTGATAAAGACAAGCTGTGTGAATACAACGGTGAAGGGACTTGTAAAAAGTGCCCTGACTGCATTATCTATGGATTTGCCATTGGCGATAGTGGTTCAGAACGCTCTAAAGTCTACTCTGATTCGGCTTTCTCGCTGAGTGCCTACGAACAGTCCCACAAAAGCTTTACCTTTAATGCCCCCTTTGAGGGCGGCACCATGAGCGAAGCAGGCGAAATGCGAAGTGCCATTAATGAGTTAGACCATGTTCTGCCTGAAGTCACTTTCCCGACGGTTGAAACGCTGCGTGACCCAACTTATGAAGGCTTCCTCTATGTTCTCGGTAACCTTTTGCGAACACGCCGCTATGGTGCTCAAGAGTCCCGTACAGGCACGATGGCGAATCATTTAGTGGGAATTGTTTTCTGTGATGGGGAAATTTTTAGTAATCTGCACTTCACTCAGGCTCTTTATGATCAGCTTCAGGACAAGCTCAGTTCTCCGATAAACGATGTTTGCAGTCATGCACGGACCGTTGCGGAGGATCTACTTGATAGAGAACCCGTGCGTCAAAGCCAATTGATTGTGGGAGAGCAGCTTACCGCATTACTGAATGAGGTGACGACGCTTTACCAAGACGAAACCCAGCTTCTGTCTACGATGACGACGCTCTATGAAAAAACGAAAACCTATGCTGAGACCTATGGCGCGATCGCAGGCAAGAAAAAGAAGAAGAAATAACACTTATTTATCTTCTAACTTATCTGTATCAAACGCTCTTGAACGTTATGTCTCTCTACGTCTGTCAACTCACTCTGCACGATAATGTATTCTTCGCCACCCGCGAAATGGGGATTCTCTATGAAACCGAAAAATATCTGCACAACTGGGCGCTTAGCTATGCTTTATTTGAGGCTAAGTATATCCCTAAACCCTATCGACTGAAAGGCGAAACTGCTCAACGACCTGGATATCTAGATATCGAGAATGAGCAAAATCTGCTGCAGCTCAATGATGCTGGTATCTATGTTTTTCCAGCTTTGCCGCTGCGGTGGTCTTATCAGGTGAACACGTTTAAGGCCGCGCAGGTGAACTATTACGGTAAGTCCAAACAGTTTGGTGATAAGGGTGCTGATAAAAACTATCCCATCAACTATGGTCGTGCTAAAGAACTGGCTGTCGGCAGTATCTATCGGACTTTTTTAATTACAAGCGAAGAAGTCAATCTACCAAAAATGAGGTGGATCCGTTTAGGGAAATGGGCGACTAAAATTCTGGTTGAACTAGAAAAAATTCCAGACTCTGAAATTCAACATCAGTCAGGCACTTATATCTGTAACCATCCTCTCAACCCAATTGACCTCCCCAACAGCACACAGCTCCTGCTGTTTAATCGCATCGTGATGCCCCCCGTGAGTCTGGTGAGTCAGGCACAACTGTCAGGAGACTTTATCAAGATTGCAAAAAAACGGCAGAAAAAAGATCCCCATTGGTCCAGCTTCCCTCGCGATATTTGTTTGCCGACAGGAGTACAGTACGGTGCTAACGTCCTTACCACAGCCGCCTAAAACCACGGCACTATATTCGCTGCTCATCCGTCTAAGTGCAGCAGATAAAGGCCGAATTCCGGTTACGCTTGGACGTGCTATCCATGCTCAAGTCATGCAGTGGCTCAATGCAGGTAATTGTGAGCTGGCTATAGCCGTTCACAATGCTCAAGTTTCGCCCTTAAGTCTGTCAGATTTGATGCCTGCTCAGCCCCAAACTTGTCACAGTCGGCAGTTCAGCATTCGAGTAAGCCTGTTGGATGGGTGTTTACTAGAGCCGCTGTTACTGGGACTAGAACAGCACGGTACTACACCGATCTCTTTAGGTAAATTTCCCTTTGTGATTTGTGGTATTGAAACGCTGCCGGGACTCCATCCTAGTGTGCAGGTGTCTGACTACCAATGGCTCTATCAAGTCTCGGAAACTCAGCATAATATCAAGCTAAAATTTTGCTCTCCTACTAGCTTTAAGCAACAGCAGCATATTCAGCCATTTCCCTTGCCAGAGCTAGTTTTTGGTAGCCTCCTGCGTCGCTGGAATACCTTTGCTCCTGAGTCTCTTCAGTTCCCAGTTGTGGAATGGCAAGGACTGATCGCCGCCTACGATCTTAAGACTCGCGCCCTCAAAATGAAGGGAGGCGCAGAAATCGGTGCTCAGGGCTGGGTGAATTATCGCTTCCCTGATCCAGAACAGGCCCGAATTGCCACTGTTTTAGCGCACTTTGCCACCTTTGCTGGGGTAGGTCGCAAAACAGCAATGGGCATGGGCCAAACTCAATTGCATTAACCATCATGGATGATTATTTGCCACTGTCATACCTTAATGCTTGGGAATACTGCCCTCGCCGCTTTTACCTGGAGTATGTGCTGGGCGAAATGGCCGACAACGAGCATATTATTCTTGGTCGTCACCTGCATCGCAATATTGATGAAGAGATGGTGCGTCAAGAAGGCGAAACCACCATTCACCAGCAGCAGTGGGTATGGTGCGATCGCATCCGCATCAAGGGTATTATCGACGCCGTGGAAGAAACGAACGGCCAACAAGTCCCCATTGAGTACAAAAAAGGCCGGATGGCCCGTCACCTCAGCGATCATTTTCAGCTCTGTGCGGCGGCGCTGTGCCTAGAAGAGCGCTTAGAGACCGAAATTGCCTACGGCGAAATCTTCTATCACGCCAATCGCCGCCGTCAGCGGGTGCCTTTCACCTCAGCGTTGAGGGCCGCGACGGAGAGTGCTATTGCCTCGGCCCACGCTACTGCATCTGGCGCAATGCCTACCCCCATTAACCATCGCTCTAAATGTCAAGCCTGCAGCTTGCAAGAAATTTGTCTGCCCTTTGAAGTTCAGAAATTAAGAGAGTCCTAGCATGTCTGTTTTGTATGTCACCCAGCCCGCCGCTGTACTGAGCAAAAAGTACGAAGCCTTTACTGTCGCCCTGCAGCAGGACGATGGTTCCTGGCAGAAAAATTCGGTGCCGGCCCAGACCGTCGAGCAGGTGGTGCTGATGGG
>JBAUJD010000007.1:0-1512 GCA_049683515.1 Thermosynechococcaceae cyanobacterium
GAATGTACCCGTTCGGTCCCTAGCCGTCCGTGCGTTGGGGGGGCACGCCACTGAAGAAACCTACGATATCTTGTTACGGTTGCTTACCGAAGACCCAGACTATGAGATTCGCGCTGGGGCAGCGGCAGCGCTCGGAGACTTAAAAGAAGTCAGAGCTTTTCAAGCCTTGGTGAGGGCTTTTTTTGAAGATACGTCTTGGGTGGTGCGCTTCAGTGCCGCTGTTGCCCTGGGCCAGTTGAAAGATCCCCGCGCCCACGAAGTGCTCATTCACGCCCTCCACGGCGATGAAGCGGTGATTCAGCAGGCCGCGATCTTAGCCCTCGGTGAAATCCAAGATTTTGAGGCTGTAGACGATCTGCTCAACTTTGCTCAATCTGAAGATTGGCTCTCGCGGCAGCGCCTTGCCGAAGCCCTCGGGAATTTACCCTCTGCCAAAAGTCAGTCCGCACTGAACTACCTCAGCAAAGACGACCATCCTCAAGTGGCCCAAGCCGCTCAAAGCGCCCTGCTGCGATTGCAAGAGCATGGCTAGAACTATTGTTGTAACGGGGGTGACCAAGGGGTTGGGCCGAGCCTTAGTTCAAGGTTTCATTGATTCAGGTCACACGGTGCTGGGCTGTGGGCGTTCGGGTGCTGCTATTGCTGACCTTTCGCAACAATATGATGCCCCTCATTATTTTGCGGTCGTCGATGTTGCTGATGCCAGTCAGGTCAAAGCATGGAGTGAGCGACTGCTCGCGCAGTGGGGAACGCCGGATTTGCTCATCAATAATGCAGGCATCATCAATACACCGGCTCCGCTCTGGGAGATTTCTGACTCAGACTTCGCCCAGGTTACAGATATCAACCTACGCGGAACGGCGAACACCATTCGTAGCTTTGTCCCGGCCATGATTGACCAGGGCCAAGGCGTCATTGTGAACTTTAGCTCTGGCTGGGGGCGTTCGACTTCGCCAGAGGTGGCCCCCTACTGCGCGACCAAATGGGCCATTGAAGGGTTGACCCAGGCTCTCGCTCAAGAGCTTCCCAGCGGCTTAGCTGCGATCGCCCTTAATCCCGGTATTATCCACACCGAAATGCTAGAAACTTGCTTCGGTGATCATGCTGTCGCCTATCCATCTCCAAAGGAATGGAGCCGATCGGCTGTGCCGCTTTTGCTTAAGCTGACAGCTCAGAATAACGGTCAATCGTTGACGGTGGCGGGCTGATGTGGGTGCGATCTCTTCCCAATCTAGCGGCCACGCAAGCCTTGGGCTTATCCCTAGGACAGGTGCTACCGGCAGGCAGTATTTTGCTGCTAGAAGGCGATTTAGGCTGCGGAAAAACGAGCTTGGTGCAAAGTATTGGGTTAGGGCTGGGCATTACAGACCCTATTGTCAGCCCCACCTTTACGCTCATCAACGAGTATCATGAGGGACGAATCCCGCTTTATCACTTAGATCTCTATCGCCTGCCGCCAGCGGACGTCACTGATTTATATTTAGAGACCTATTGGCAAGGCATTGAATATCC
>JBAUJD010000008.1:0-1723 GCA_049683515.1 Thermosynechococcaceae cyanobacterium
GCGCAACTCTATGCTACGAAAAACTTTTGAGCGAAGGATACCTAGAAACAGTCGTGGGTTCTGGAACCTATGTCTGTGGGCAGATCCCTGACGATCTACTACAGTCAGAGGCTGTAATTACAGCACAAACGCATCCCACAGAACCGCTTCAGCTATCAATCTACGGTGCGACACTGGAGGCGGCTGATATTTTGCGGCAGCCAGAAGCCGATGTAATCTTCAACTTCCGCTATGGCCGACCGGCCTTAGATCAGTTTCCACTGAAACTGTGGCGCAGACTCCTTTCCCGGCGCTGTAGTTCAACGGATTGGCTGGATTATGCCATCGATCCGCTGGGCTACTACCCACTTCGAGAGCAAATCACGCAGTATCTTGCCCGTGCTCGGGCCGTGCAATGTACCCCTGAGCAAGTGGTGATCACGAACGGGAGTCAGCAGGCGCTCAATCTAATTTTGCGATTGCTGATTGATCCAGGGGATGCAGTAGCCATGGAAGAACCTGGCTACCTCAGTGCTCGACAGTTATTCTCAACCCAAGGCGCAAATATCTTCCCGGTTCCCGTTGATAAAGCAGGGCTGAAAGTGTCTGAACTGACACATCAGAGCGCGATTAAGCTAGTCCATGTAACGCCCTCTCACCAGTTTCCGACCGGAGCTATTCTATCGCTGCCGCGCCGATTAGAGCTATTGGCGTGGGTTCAGCAGCGGGGAGCGTTGATCATTGAAGACGACTACGACAGTGAATATCGCTATGGTGGGCGTCCCATTCCGGCACTGCAGGGACTCGACCAAAGTGGTTCTGTTCTATATATGGGTACTTTTTCTAAAGTGTTGTTTCCTTCTTTGCGAATTGGGTACTTAGTACTGCCCCAGCGTTTGGTGGCTCTGTTTGGGAGAGCCAAGTGGTTGAGCGATCGCCAGATCCCTCTTTTAGAACAGCAGACGTTAACCGACTTCATCAAGGACGGTCACCTAGAGCCGCATATTCGCCGGATGAGATCGCTCTACAATCAACGGCGGCAGGCTATTGTCTCTGCCCTCAAGCAACAGTTTGGCCACCGGGTGACCGTAATGGGTGAGCAGGCAGGGATTCATATCATGGTGCAGCTCCAAACCTCGCTTTCAGATCAAGCCGTAGTCGAGCGGGCAGCCAAAGTCGGCGTGGGGCTGATGTCAGCTCAGAGTCACTATCTCAAACCTCGCCGCACAGGAGAGTTTATCTTTGGCTACGCAGAGCTTTCCGTTGCAAACATTGAGCTGGGAATTCATCGATTGGCCCAAGCTCTTGCTTGATAATAAACACTTTTCGATCTCCTCATAACCATCAGGCCAGCACCCATCAGCCCCCTAAAAGACATAGGGCACCACGACAAAGTCATACTTCTTTACAGGAAAGTCTTTGGTATTTCGAGTCACAAGCTGCAATTGATAGAGCTGTGCAAAAGCAGCCTGAATTGCATCGGGTAAACGCCAACGCTCTTGCCGTCTCAACTGAGCAGCTAGATCAGCAATCTGAACCGTCATCTCTAGCGTAGGAAATTGATTTAATAACTGTATGGCAACAATGGCCTGCTGAGGTGCAAAACCCGTTAATATCTCAGCTCGTGTAATGACCGACAGTACACAATGATTTTGATATTCTCGTAAATATTGAGTTGCCGCGTTGATGCCGTTGAAGTGATCAATCAAAATCACCGAATCCAACAAAAAACGCACTACCACTC
>JBAUJD010000009.1:0-2338 GCA_049683515.1 Thermosynechococcaceae cyanobacterium
AGCAATCACGGCCGCACCGAGGAGCGGAATCCAAATTAGAGCACTTAACATACGATCTGCGAACAATCCCCTTTACCAAATGAACCAGTAGATGATGCAGCCAGAGATGATGCCCACGCCCATCAAAATAGTGAGGGCATAGGTCTGAGATTGCCCCGTGACGCTGTACTTAAGGCTTTCGCCACTGAACAAAGAGGCCACACCGACAAAGTTAACGAGGCCATCAACGATGTATCGATCAACCCAAGCGCCAATGCGAGAGAGCGTCGAGACCGCCGCAACCACCGTGATTTCGTACAGCCGTTCAGCATAAAAATCGTAGGCCAAAAAGTCCTGCAGAAAGCGACGCGACCTCTGAATCGGGCGAGACCAGGATCGACTCAGGGGCATGACCGCCCCGATCAAACAGCCCACCACTCCAGAAACAATCAATTCAACACTGGCTAAATTAAGGTTGGCAATGGGCGGCAGCAAAGACAGACGGATCATCAGCAAGGGCGTTAGCAACGTGACCACGGTCAAAATCACCATGGGAACAGCCATCGGCCAAGCCACCTCCGGCGTCCGCTTGGTCTAGGGCTGAATGTCTCCTAAAAAGACCAGTCGAAATACTCGGATGAGATTGATGGCAGACAAAGTGTTGACGAGTAGCACCACGCCGACCATCCAGGGCTGGTAGGCGGCAAAAATAGCAACCCCCTGCTCTAAGGCCCAAAAGCCGCCTAACGGAAATAAACCAATCAGCCCTAGTGAGCCGACGATGTATGACGTGGTCGTGACCGGCATCTTGGACCATAGCCCTCCTAAACCCCGTAGATCTTGGCTGTTGGTGCTGAGAATAATGGAGCCGACGCACATAAATAAGAGACCCTTTGCGATCGCATGGGTCAGCAAAATCAACAGTGCCACATTGGTCCACTTCAGCCCCACCGCCATGAACACTAAGCCCAGGTAAGCGCTGCTGGAATGAGACAGGGTGCGTTTTAGATCGATTTGTGCGATCGCCATCATCGACGTACCGATGGCCGTAATCGCCCCAATCACGACCAGTGCATTTTGGGCAATGGGAGAGAGCGCCACAATCGGCTGTAGCTGAATTAAGACATAGGCTCCACAGGATAGAACCACCGTATTTCGCATGATCGAAGCCGGGTTTGCCCCCTCCATCGCCTCATCGAGCCAGAGATTGAGCGGGAACTGAGCACACTTGCCCACTGGCCCTGCAATCAAACAGAAACCCAGAAACGTTGCCACAAGGGGCGACAGTTCTGCATGCTCCTTCCATTCATACAGCTCCGGAAAGTTGAGAGTTCCAGAAAAGGTCGCCAGCGACACCATCCCCGACAGCAGCAAAATATCGCCGACCCGCTTGGTTAAAAATGCATCGCGGGCGGCAGTGACCACCAGCGGCTGTGCATACCAAAACCCCACGATCAGAAACGTTGAGAGCGTTAGCATCTCTAACAAGGCATAGCTTAGTAAAAGAGAGTCACTAATGGCTAAACCGCTTAAGGCTCCTTCAAAAAAGCCCATCAGCGTGAAAAAACGGGCGACAGACCAGTCCTTCTCCATATAGCCTAGGGCATACACTTGGGCCAGCAAACTCATGCCCGTCACCAGCTCCATTACGCCCAGCGTAGTGGATGACAGATGAATCCAGATCGTGAAATCGACATCTGCAACCTGAAGCCAAGGAAACTTAAGCGTGATGTCATCAAAATACAGCGATTGGCGAAACGCCAACGTGCCGTGCACAAACGCCAATAGCGTCATCAGCAAATTAACGTAGGCCGCTGGCCTTGGCCCCGTGCGCTTCACCAGTCCTGACGCCCAAGGGATTGATAGGGCAGAACCGATAAAGCAATAAATCGGCACCCACCAGCTTGTCTGCAGAAGCAATTGACTCATTACAAAGCCCAGAGAAATGGCATTTTAAGACGGTTCACCAGTACTTATTCTCTCAGAGCAATGCAGATCAGAGGCGATCTTCAGCAAATGCTTGAACCCAGGCAAAGATTGACCTCAAGTCTTACCCTCATCAAAGCCGGAAGCCCTAACCAAAACAAAAGGCCAGCCTTAAGCATTATTTCATGTAACTTTACGATTCTCTAAGCTTTACCCAATAATAAAAGCCGATCTGACGAACAGCCTACCGTCCCACAGACACCATGAGTATATGTGCTCATCGCCTGTCACCCTTAAATTACAGGGGTTCTAGGGGTGGGAGTGTCTATTTTTACTTTATTAGCTTTGCTGATACATGAAATTTGAAAATATAATCCACTCTTATATTGCCAAAGGAACATCTCTAATCCTATTCTTAAGTTGGTGTTAAGAC
>JBAUJD010000010.1:0-8181 GCA_049683515.1 Thermosynechococcaceae cyanobacterium
GACTTTCAATGCGCCCACGCCTTTCGTCATCTCAGTATTATATCGACGAATACATCAAACAAAAATACACGCGATACTAGAATATTGTCGAATCATTAAATCAGGCTTGAAATATCCTCTTAAAGCAAATAAAAAAGCTTTTTATGAATCTGTATTTTCAGCCAAAATTTGCCTCTAGAGCTGAATTTTAATGATCCCAGAAAAGAATTTTGATGCAGTAGTCATTTTGACTCAAATATTGGGAACTATGGTTCAGGTAAAGGCAAATAGCCTTGCCTGAATTGAGCTTATATTTAAAACCCAAGCTGAGCAAATATGTCAAATAATATAGATACTTCTTCTCTGGCAAATATTAATGATGAAAATACTGAAATTGATGGTAATTCCAAGTTAACGAGTCTATTTGCGACAGCATCGGGGACGATCTCTCCTATTCTCACGCAGTCTGAGCCATTGATGCTCGGTCATTCAGCCGCAACGCTCGCCCACAGTCCTATTGCCACCGTGATGGCACCGAGCGCTGGCGCTGGCCTATCGATGTCTATGATGGCGTCCCACCCGGCCCATTCTCATGACCCTGTCAAACAATTAACCCACACGGCGTTGTTGGATTTGGTGCCTGCAGCAGATGCAACCCATATTGCAATCAACGATGGCTCTTGGTTTGATGTGAATACATGGCAAAACGGTCAGATTCCGGGGGATGGTTCCCATGTCCTCATTCATGAAGGAATTTCCGTTACCTATGACCAGAAGAGTGACGTGCGCCTGCAGACCATCCGAGTTGATGGCACTCTAGCCTTTGATGCCCAGGTCGATACCAAGATTATCGTGGATACCTTTGTCGTCGCTCCTGCCGGAGAACTGCTGATCGGCAGTGAGGATAACCCCGTCAGCGCTAATGTTAAAACTCAGATTCTGTTTACCGCTGATGGCGAAATCAGCCAAAGCACAGATCCAACCCTGCTCGGTCGTGGTTTAATCAGCCACGGCAAGGCGAGAATCTATGGCGCTGATAAGACAGAGTTTCTGGCGCTGCAGGCAGAAGCAACGGCTGGAGACAATGTTTTAGTGCTCAAGGATGTGCCCCAGGGATGGCAGGTGGGTGATCAGATTGTCCTAGGGGGGACTGCTTTTCGATATGGTCAATCCGATGAAAATAATGCTCGGTTCCAAGATGAAGAACTGACCATTACGCGCATTGAGGGTCAACGTGTCTTTTTTACGAATAACGATATCAGCACTGGCAATAATACGGTCCTCCGCTTCGACCATCAGCTCCCAGATATTGCGGAGCAAGGTCAATTGGATTTGTATGTCGCCAACACAACCCGCAATGTAACTTTTGAAACCGAGAATGCTGCCTCGGTTCCAACCCAACAGCGTGCCCATGTCATGTTCATGCATAATCCTGATGTGGTGGTCGAAAATGCGGGCTTTTATAACTTGGGTCGTACAGACAAAACAAAGGTTGTTGACGATCCTGGCACCAACGTCGATGGCACCATCGGCGGCGGCACAAACGCTCGAGGCCGATACGGCCTACATTTTCATCGGACCGGTGCAGAGGATATTACCGGTACCCCTGCCGTGGCTCGTGGGAATGTGGTGGTAGGCACTCCCGGCTGGGGCATTGTTCACCATGACAGTAATGCAGTTCTTGCAAACAATGTGGTTTTTGACGTTGTGGGCACCGGCATTGTCGCTGAATCTGGCAATGAGATTGGAGTCTGGCGCAATAATCTCACCCTCAAGACAACGGGAGTTGATTATGCCAATATCTTTGGGACAGAAGAGGAACGCGATCTCAAATTTGACCTAGGCTTCAAAGGAGAGGGCTACTGGGTGCAAGGGGCCGCGCAGGTCGCCATGATTGATAACATCGCCATTAGCGCCAACGATGCAGGGATTTCTATCTTCGGAGATAGTCTCGATCCCACTCGCGACTTCAGAGATAAAGAAACTATTTCCATTGACTTGCTGCCACCGAGCATTCGAGCACTGGTTGCGGCACCAGGCCAAACGGAGGTCGATGTCACCGATATTCCCCTTCGCCAGCTCACTGGCTTCCAAAGCTACAACACCAGAGACGGCATTCTGCTGTGGGGCCATCAAACCAACTTTGACGGGCAGTTAGAATTCAACAGCCCAACGCCAACAACAGCCCACAATCTGCGCTCGACCATCAATGACTTTGCTGTATGGGGGGTCAGAGGCACCGGCGTTAAAGTTCAGTACAGCTCCAAAACCGATATCAAAAATGGACTCATCATCGGTAATCCCAATAATCCACGCGGCATCGGCCTGCTTGAGAACAATGGTTCTTTCAACATTGATTTCAAAAGCCTGACGGTTAAAGGGTTTGAAAAAGGACTGAGACTCGAACCGCCGAATGAAGATAAAGACTTCATCGCCTCTTCAATCTCAAACAGCTATTTCAGCAACAACACCTATAATCTTGCTCCCATCGGCGGTGCCCCCTTGGATGGAAGATTGATCGATGACTTCCCTAAGCATTTCAAGATCATCAACACGAAGTTTGTGACGCCAGAGGATAATGCGGCACCTGTTGCTCGCTTTAGCACTCAATTGGTGGGGGGGCTAGCCGTTTCCTTCGATGCTGGCGCTTCCGCCGATCTCGATCCGCTCAAGCCAGAGGGCAAAACACTCCCTGCAGGTTTTGACAGCAACGCCATTGCTGCCTACGGCTGGGACTTGAATAATGACGGCAGAATAGATCAGTTTGGTCGTCAGATCAGCCATCACTTCAGTCAAGCTGGAGCCAAGCCAGTCTCACTCACCGTTTGGGATAATCAGGGTGCCACCCACACCTTGATTCAAACCATCAATGTGCAGCCGTCTCAATATATCAATCCCTTTGTCGATAGTAATTTCAGCCGCAGCAATTCCTTTGAGGCAGGGTATAAGAACTCTAGTCTTGGCACAGATTTAGCCTGGTTCGCCACCAATGGCGTTCGCAGAGTCAATGGCTCCGCTCTATTGTCGAACCCCAGTGAATATGGCTCTAGCATTGCCCAAGTGGTGCAAGACAACCGGATTCGCAAAGGGAAACAAACCCTCGGACTCAAGCTCAAAAATACAGAAGGAGCCAATCAAACCAATAACGACATTGAGATCACCCTGTGGGGCGTCAACGGTGAATTCAAAAGCAGCATTTTTGAAAAAGCGGCTCCTTACAAAGTCGGCACTCTGCCGATACAGCGCGTCAAACTCGCGGATATCACGCTAGGCGGGGAAAGCTTTGACTGGCAAAATTTTCAGTGGAATATTGATCTCAAAAATGGCTATCAATTTCTATTGTTCCAGGTCAATACCAAAGGCACGAACGGACAGGGCGACTACGTTGGTATTGACGATGTTCGCCTATTTGGCGATGGCATCTCAACACCGATCGCATCCCTGAACCCTGCTGGTGATAACCGCTACTTACTTAACGGAACAGCGACGAATAATCGGCTGAGGGGGAGCGATCGCAACCAAGTCTTAGATGGCGATGACGGCAACGATACCCTCTTTGGTCTAGGCGGCAATGATAGTCTTTTAGGCGGCAGTGGTGATGATATCCTCTTTGGCAACGAAGGGAACGACAACCTACGCGGCCAAGAGGGCAACGACGACCTCAGCGGCGGTGATGGCGAAGATAGCCTTTATGGCGACAACGGTGATGATGTTCTAAAAGGCTGGAATGGTGATGATCGACTCTTCGGCGGCATGGGGCAAGATCGGCTCTACGGCAGCAATGGAGATGACAGTCTCTACGGCGAGGATGGGGACGACAGTCTCTATGGCAATAACGGTAACGATAGCCTCAATGGCGCTCAGGGAGATGACTACCTAGAGGGCTGGAGCGGTCGCGATACCTTAGATGGCTCCCAGGGGAACGATACCCTCTTAGCCGGTGGCGATGATGATGTTCTCTATGGTGGCTTGGGAGAAGATGAACTCTGGGGTCATAATGGCAACGACTGGCTCAATGGAGGTAGCGGTCATGATCGATTATTCGGAGAGGCAGGCAATGACACCCTTTATGCAGGAGAGGGCAACGACACCTTGACCGGCGGTAGTGGGAATGATTCTCTAGACGGCAGCACGGGCAATGATCGACTGATCGGGGTGGATAGCTTGAGCCTGAAAGCCGGTTTCAGAGAACAGGACATTCTCATTGATTGGGCCGGTGGCACAGATTTATTTGTCCTGGGCGACCAAAGTCAGGTCTACTACAACGATGGCCGCAATAACACCTTGGGAGCAGGTGACTATGCTGTAATCAGAGGGTTCAAAGCCTCCGACGGCGATCAAATTCAGCTCCACGGTCAGGCCTCAGACTACAGCCTTGGTGCGATTCCCCAAGGCTTTGACCTCCAAAACGGGAGCGGTATCTATTTGAATACACCCGGTGCTGATGAGCTAGTGGCGATTGTGGCCTACGTGAACAATCTAAACCTGAACAGTGACTCCTTTGTATACGTTTAGCGCTCAACGGTCAGCCGTCACTCATCTGGGAAAATATCTAGGGAATATTGATGGAGCGTTGACGGCCTAGTTGCGGTTGCCCATGCTCCGGCATAGCCTACGGCTGGCTGGAGATCGAAGATAAAAAAGGTCTGCTTAGTGTCTGCCGCAGGGGTGAATTGAACCGATGTGGCAGACTGCTCTAGATGGCTGGAGACATCAATCTGATCTAGATGTTCGCCAATACTACCCCCCAGCGCTTTAATACAGGCTTCTTTGCGAGTCCAGATCTTAAAAAATACTTGACAACGATCTGAGACCGGCTGATTGAACACGGCCTGCCGTTCACGGTAGGTCAAAAAACGTTTGGTAATCCCGGTATAGTCCACGTCAGGGCTAATCTGCTCTAGGTCAACGCCTAGGGCAGCCCCCAGCCTGACCGCAATCAATGCGGTGTCATGGGAATGAGACAGATTAAATTCTAGCCCTGAGTCACTGACTTCGGCGACCATCGGTTTGCCTTTCTCACCATAGGTAAACTGAACAGCGGCAGCATCCATGTTGAGGTATTGCCCCAGTAACCACCGGAGGTGGCCCCGCGTCATGACAAAACGTTGCTGATCGATAGGGCGAATGAAACGTTGAGATCGCATCTGTTCTTCTATTGATAAAATCGGCCACAGCATCTGTTGAATACCCATTGAAGCCACCAACTGAAACCGCCACAGATGTACAGATTCAGGCTGCAGTTCAGGCACAACTGAGGCACTCGGCCATTGTTGTCGTAGCTGAGATTGAGGCAACATTACATCCTCGCCTGCTTGAAACCTATCAAACCCGTCGAAGCCCCCTACTTTCAAGAGAAATCATCACGATTTGTTCTAGAATAGCCTTCGTTTGGGGAAGACTAACCATAATGCTCCTCGATTATGGCCCCGTCATGGCATCAGACCCAGTTCGATCCAACCCTATTGGTCAAATTCTGACGCAAATCTTCTATAGATATATTGTTTTTATTCTGTTGGGCTGTCTATGCCTAGGGGCCAGCATTGCCCTAGCAGGGAGCGCTTATCTCTGTGATCAACTGGTAGAATCCCAGGCTCTACATCAGGCTCAAGCCACCACACGCACTGTACAGCAGGCTGAGCAGATTCATCGGCAGGCCCGGTCCAACACATCAGAAAGCCTTGTGGGGGCTAAAGATGCGGGGGCTAGCTACTGGGTTGCCCTCAGCCAAAGACTCCAGGGCCAGCAGGATAATTTCTTGCGGACCTACAGTGCCTCAGCAGATAAAAGAGGGAGCAAACCCAGCGATCGCTTTGGTCAAGAGGCCCAAACATTTTTAGAGAAACATCCGCAGCAAGTCTATACCCGCCAAGATGCGATCGCGGGTCATCGTTACTTTCGCTACGCCTCTACCGTTGAAAATGCCGATGGCTCTCGACAGGTTTTAGAAGTGAACCAATCCATTGAGCAGGCATTGCGAACCACTCAAAAAGGTCTGTGGTGGATAGGACTAGCCCTGTTGGGGGTTTCGAGCTTGATTCTCGGTAGCGTCACCTTCATGTTGCGGGGGCTACGTCAGTTGAACCAGAACCTGAAGGCCCAGATCCAGATCCAGCGCCAGGAGCACAGCAAGATTGTGCCCATTGATGGGCTAACACAAGTGGCAACCCGTCGCCAGTTTCATATCGCTCTCGAAGAAGAGTGGCAACGGATGCGGCGACGCACCCAAGATTTATCGCTGATCCTGTGCCAGGTCGATTTTTTTGGTGAGTTTCAATCGACCTACGGTGAGCAAGCCGCTGAAGTCTGTCTCCGTATCCTTGCTCAATCCTTGAGTAGCCACGTTCACCGCGTCGGTGACTTAGTGGCTCGCTATGATCAATCATCCTTTGCGATTCTTTTACCCCACACCAACGAACTGCAGGCGGTCCAGATTGTTGCCAAACTATCCGATGCTATCTATGGCCTTAAAATTGAGCATCGACCGTCCCCAGTAAATGCGCGGGTCACAATGAGCATGGGGGTCGCCACCTTGATCCCTAGCGCCCATCGCGACCCCGATCAGCTTCTCAAGCAGGCGACCTCTGCATTGTCAGCAGCACAGCAGCAAGGACACAATCGATTTGTAGTGCATACTCCTTCGTCAACTGAGGCCTAGCACCGTAGTACCGTAGTACCGTCTTGCAAAAAGAGCTGAATCGTTTTGCTACCATATTCTTAGGGCCACTGTAGGGTGGCTTTTATGGAGTGCTTACCAATGGCGTCTCAAAAACAAGACGTAAGTTTTCAGACCGCCTATGCGCTGTGCGGTCTAGGTCTGTTTGGTCCTTGCGGCCTCCATCGTTTCTATCTAGGCAAGCCCGTGAGCGGCACGATTTGGCTCTTGACCTTTGGTTTCTTTGGCATTGGCCAATGGATTGATTTGGCATTAATTCCTTCCATTGCCAGTGAGCGATGAAGAACGCTAAACCCGCAGTCTGAAGATGACTATAATGGCCTGCTGCAAAGGGTATGGCAAAGGGTGAGTCAGACCAAAACCGATCAGATGCAGGTGCTGCTGAATGTTGCTATTGCAAACCAAAACGAACTCTCCCTTGGCAGAGCCATCCTAGAAACAGGCCTCACTGCTGACGAAACCGAAGCGCTCTTAATAGAAGCCACTCGCCGGGGATTGGCCCACGTCGGCAACGATCCTGAATCTGGCGCAGTCCGTTACTATTTCGATCTTTAACGGCTAGCGCCTAATGGATTGATGATACAGTTGCGGCTGATGCCGTTCGAGACTGAATCGTTGTCCAAACGGAAATTTGCTTTGATCGTCTGTTTTTGTTTAGTGCTGCTGCTGGCAGGCTGCAGCTTGCTGACGGGATTTTTTTCCCCCGCTAGTATTAATCATTTAGCCCTCGGCAACCCCAGTAACGCGACACCCACAGGACTAACGCCGAATAATTATTTGATGACTAAGCCTCAGTTTGCGCTGTCCTACAATCGCAGTCGTGGTATTCCGAACTGGGTGAGCTGGCAGCTCGATCAGGGCTGGCTCGGTGACATTGATCGCCAAAATAACTTCCGTCCCGATGAGGCACTACCCAAAAAGTGGAATCACGTCACGCCCACAGATTATCGCCGCAGCGGCTACGATCGCGGTCATCTGACCCCCTCTGGAGATCGCACCAATACGACGATTAACAACTCCGCTACGTTTTTGATGACCAATATCATCCCGCAGGCGGCAGACATCAATCGCGGACCGTGGGTTGATTTAGAAGAATACTGCCGTGATTTAGTTCGGCGGGGCAAGACTTTGTACATCATTGCCGGGGGCTATGGGAAGCGAGATGCGATCACACGGGGCAAAATCATCCCCCCAGCTCAGGTCTGGAAGGTCATTGTCGTGCTTGATCAGCCCGATATCAAATCCATCACAGCCCAAACCCTCGTGATGGCGGTAGACATGCCCAACCAAAATAGTGCAGCAACGGCCCCCTGGAGACGCTATCTGGTTTCGGTGGATAGTCTTGAACGCCAAACTGGCTATGACTTTCTTAACAAGGTAGACCCGTCCATTCAGGCGGCGGTGGAAAGCCGGATAGATGCCAGCGGTGCTGATCGCGTTGCGAGTGTTGGAGCGTCAACAGCAAGAACAGCAGGCTTGGGTCGAAGAGATTCGAGAAAAGGTTAAGGAAGCGGCACAGTCATTAG
>JBAUJD010000011.1:0-2407 GCA_049683515.1 Thermosynechococcaceae cyanobacterium
CCCTCACCGGCAATAGCATTCACTACATTCTTAATGCCCAAGGCCAGCCCATTGACGCCCTGCCAGGGCTTTATGGCCCCCAAGCTTTTCTAGATCATCTGCAACAGGCTGAGGGCTTAAATCAACAGATGATGGGCAAGATTCTGGGAAATCAAACGTTGCTGCAGCGCTATCACCGCGATCGCCTCGCCAATACCCAAACCCAGTGGCGAGCTGACCTCAAAAAAGTGGGGGTTAATAATCTTCCTGCCCTCGCGCCATTACCCGCTGCGACGCCCTCGGCCATTGATGCCGGACGATTAGCGATGACAAAATCTGTAGTGGAACTTCCGCTGTTGTCTCCGGCTTTAGGGCTAGCGGCCACTGCGGACCGAAACCGGACTCAGCTTGAAGAGGTGACCAACGTGGCAATCTGGCAGAAAATTGCCGACCTCCATCGAGATCAGGCACAGCTCGATCAAAACAGTCAAGCCCTCATGTTAAGCAAGAATTCAGTTCAATGGCCCCAAGCCGATGCTCAGTTTGAAGCCACGGTGAAAAACTTTGAGACTGCAATGGCGTTAGATACCGTGCGGAATGAATATCTGCTCCATACCCAACTCCATCAGTGGTTTATCGAAGGGGCTGAGACTCAAACCGTTGAAGTGCTGAATACAAAGGTCTATGCTGATTTGTTTTTGACCCCCGATTCTGACCCCTGGTTGGGGTTGCGATCGGAGAATACCTACAGCGCCATTGAGGCCGACGGGTTGCAGCAGTAAATTCCGATGAGTTCACTCCACAAGGCAGTCGCCTTGAACAACCCGTTTGATATCTGCTGTCGTGAGTCCATCTGCACGGAGACAGCTTGGTCTTTGAGTTAGCTCTAGCAAAACCCGTGTTTTCGTACCTCCTGGTTCCAGTGCATCGAATAATGCCCACAGCGCTTCTTCAGGCAATTCAGTAAGGTTAAGAGTGGCTGCCATTGTTATCTTTCTCTTGAGGTTGATAGGTAAACAGGCGGCGGACACTTCTTTGATCGCAGTGATGAAAAATGAGTATGAGCTGCCCCGCCGAGACAATTTCCATATAGCGTAGACAATATCCAAGCTGAGCCATGACAGGGATGAGCTTAGAGTATTCCAATCAAAAGATTATCCACTTGGCAGTGACAATGACATCATGGCTAAGCAACATTAGGGTAGAAGATGCCTCCAGCATAGCGAATGCTTATTTAGTTGCAGTACTCTTACTGATTTCATCCCATTGATATTGGGTGGGTGCCATAGTTCCTATTGTGCAGTATGAAAAGCAGAAATATAGACAATCTTCCAAAAAGCAGCCCTGAAATCATCTCCATACCGAAAACTGATGAGCGGCCTGTGAGTCAGGCTCCTAACAACCAATCCGGGAGGATCAATTGCAATTCATTTTGCACTCAACTCTGTGGATGAATTTTTGACCTGTTTCACATGACTATAGTTATAGTTGAGCTATAGTATTCTAAGCAAAGGTTAAAAAATGCAGCAGATGGCCGCCGGTCAGTTCAAGGCTCAATGTCTAAAGCTCATGGATCAGGTGCAGCAGACCCATGAAGAAATTTTGATTACAAAGCATGGCCGACCTGTTGCGAAGCTAGTGCCCATTGAATCTGATTCAGCAGAATTTATTTTGGGGTATTTGCAAGGAACGGTTCAAGTGACTGGAGATATCATCTCCCCGATAGAAGACACTTGGGAGGCTGATGTTTAGTGTCTCAAGACCTATTGCTGCTCGATACGCATATTTGGATTTGGTTGCTGAATGGAGATGCAGATCGTCTATCGGTAGAAGGGCTGGTTGCCATTAAAAATGCAGGTCGATCCTCTCAGCTTGGTGTCAGTGCGATCTCTGTTTGGGAGGTCGGAATGCTGGAATCTAAAGGGCGATTACGCCTGTCAAAAGGTTGTTTAGATTGGGTGCGAGACGCATTGGCTGTCCCAGGTCTAAGGCTGTTACCATTGACGCCAGAGATTGCCATTGAAAGCTCACGGTTACCGGGTCAAATTCACGGTGATCCTGCCGATAGAATTCTGGCAGCGACCGCTCGGCTCTTGAATGCCACGCTGATTACGCAGGATCTGAAATTACTTGAGTATGGGGCACAAGCTTATCTGTCTACGATTCACGGGTAAGTAAGGAATTCAAAGTCCCTTGCCCAGGATTGGGAGAGGGATTTAGGGAGAGGGCCATGCCGTACTGTTGCAAAATTAGAGTCTCTCCATTGCGATAGGATGCAGCAGTGTGGTTCACCTCGTGCCAGAGTGGGGAAAACCGAATCGGATTGTGACGGCTATTTCACCTCAGTTGGCGCTAGCTGATTGGCCGAAAACATCGCATGATTTTAGTAACTGACCTTCTGACACTACCGCTATGACAACGCTAGAAC
>JBAUJD010000012.1:0-4361 GCA_049683515.1 Thermosynechococcaceae cyanobacterium
CCTGCAGCCGTACCTAACGCAAAAGTCAGCAAAATAGCGGCCCAGTAGAATAGCTCTCGCTTGGCATTGCGAATCGAGTGCATGGCAAGGGTCTTTTCACTGGTATACCAAGCGGCAAAGACTGCGATTAGGGCCACAGTAAAGATAATGGTGATAGTGATTAAGCTCACGCCCATCTCTTCAACTAGGCGATCGGTAATTAGAGTGCCGACAATACTGACCAAGACGACCACAGCCCAGTAGCTCGCGGGAATATAGCGCCGCAGCCTGAACTGATTAAGCAGTGCAACCAATAGCAGGCCACCCATAATATAAGAGGTACTAGCTAAGCCAACGTTCAAGGTGAAGGCTAAGAAGTCAGCCGCTGTTTCGCCGACGGTAGTGGCTAGAATTTTAATAATCCAGAAATAAAGGGTTACGGCTGGAACTCTGTTCGGTGGTCGTCTCATGGTTTTCTTCTGGAATATTGTTTGACATCAATCATCGGTATTTTGGTTGTTGCTTCTTGCCTGGTTCGCGTGGAGAAGTAGAGAACAATTGCGAGTAAGATAAATGCGATCGCAGAGGCAGATTCTCTCGGTAGCGCTAGCCCTCCTTTATCGAGGGGTTTGGTAATAAAATCTCCGAAGGTCGCACCAAACGGTCGCGTGAAGATAAAGGCAATCCAGAACAGTAGGGCATCATTTAATGTCGTCACGTAATGCAGGGCAATCACCACACCAATGACGGTCGCCGTCACCAGCGCTCCCTGGATGTAACTTAGACCTAAGTTGCTCGTTAAAAAGTCGCCGAAGGCCGTTCCTAAGCTATTTGAAAACACAACGGCGATCCAATAGGTTGTCTCGGCATCTTTCTTCAAAATTGGATAAACGCTCAGATCTCGATCTCGGTAGTACCAAATCGAAAGTGTGGTGAGTAGGCCAGCGACTAGAATCAGTGAACCGACCGCGTAGCCTAGTCCCAGTGAGCGATCCATCAAATCCGAAACTTCGGTTCCGGCAGTGGTTGTAGCGACAATAGCGGCCCAGTAGAGAGCAGGACGGTATCTATCGGCTTTAATCTGGGTAAACAAGAGAATCGCCAGAATCGCAAAGGTGACTGCAAAGGCCACGTAGTAGCCCAGATTAAGCGTCATTGAGATAAAATCACCTGCCGTCTCGCCAAGGGTAGTGGCAAGAATCTTCATGACCCAGAAAGAAACTGTGACCTTTGCGACCTTGTTCATTTTTTGCTCACAAATTTGCTTGTTATTTTTCATAAATGAAAAAAGTCAAAAACTTCAGCGAATCATCGCAATTCAGCAGTAATACTAAAACCCAGCCAGAGTAATGAATAAGAGCGACTTAATCATAGGTATGAATACGAGCAATTCCGAGGGGGATTTCAGTCGTCATATCAGCGCTTTTTTCAGCAATAGGAAAAAGCCAAATTCGCCCACTTCGCTTCCCAGTCCACACGGAGTTCAAGCTAATTTTCAAATTGGTGTTAGGGGCGACTGGTTGCATAAACTGAATGGTCAGCGCTTGGTTCTCGATAGCAGTGGTGGCTTGAACGTCTTGTCCACTTCCATCGGTGACGTTAACGCTAGCAAAACTGATACTCTCTGGAATATCAATCTTTAATTGAGAGAGAGGACGCCCAGAAACCTGTAAGCCTAAGCGGTATTTAGCAAAAGGGGCACGCGCATTTCTAGGCAATGCTGCACTACTGGTCAGATGAGATACTGCCGAGCTTTGGGGAAGATTCGCCGCCTGAGCGCTTGTTACTGAAAAGATGAGGGCAGAGGTTAATGTTGTAGTATAAACAAGAGATTTCATTGTTCTACTCTTTGAATCGTAGATTCAATTTGAAGGGCGATGGGATTCTAGAGTGTCTGTGCTACCAGGGCTGCTGCTGCGTCTCTTAAGGATTGCACAGGGTTGATGCTCTACAAACTAAATACTATTGGTCAATTATCAAGAACTTTATAAGATTAGCTAGGACGTCAGACCAGTCATAGAGAAAGCCATCAACGCCAAGGGCTTCCCACTCGCTCAATTCATACTGGTCTTGATTGACGGAGTGTTGATGCTGCCTGCGGAGTTACAAGACTGAACCCTCGACTCCAGTGATGATAGTGAGCTATATTGAATGCCCTATTCCTCTGTAAGAAATGCTCACTTACAAAGGGTTTAAGGCTTTATCCTCTTAGATGGATCGACGATGCATTTTGATCTAGCTGATCTCATTCGTTCCTTTGGTTATTTTGGCGTCTGGGCCATTATTTTTGCTGAGTCAGGTTTGTTTATTGGGTTCTTTCTGCCCGGTGACAGTCTTCTGTTTACGGCAGGCTTTTTGGCTTCTCAGCCTTACTCGCTCAATCTGTGGATTTTGATCGCGGGATGCTTTGTGGCGGCGGTAACCGGAGATAACGTGGGCTACAAGACCGGGAAGCACTTTGGTCGTCGCCTGTTTCAACGAAAAGAGTCTTGGTTGTTTAATCCTAAGAACTTGGTGAGATCGCAACAATTCTACGAGCAGCACGGACGCAAAACAATCTTTTTGGCTCGCTTTCTGCCGGTTGTCCGTACCTTTGCCCCTGTTGTCGCTGGGATGGGAGCGATGAAGTATTCTATTTTCTTTGCCTACAATCTTCTTGGGGGTGCTGTTTGGACCGTGGGCCTGTGTTTGCTAGGTTACTATCTGGGGCAGATTATCCCAGAGGTAGATCGATATCTGCTTCCCATTGTTTTAGTCATTATTGTCGTTTCAGTGTTGCCATCTCTGCTGCACCTGTACCAAGAAAGACGCCGTTCAAAACGGGTCCGATAATATTTGCTATGGGCTGAAGAGCATCAGACTCTGGGCCTTCTTTTCGCTCATTTTGAGGGCCATTCTGGGCTTAGGCCTTTACGGCCCGAGCGATGCGAATGTCAGAGGTGGGAGCATTTTTTGCGTTAGCGAGTAAGCCAACGCTGCCTGTCCCTAATACTGCTAGCAGACCAACAGTAAGTGCTGTTTTAGTTGTGTTTTGCATGGAGTATCATCTCTTTGTAAGTTTACTGTCCCGACTTGGGGAACAGTTTCTAAGGTAAAACGTAAATCTCAAGAAGTTATGAAGTCATCAAAATTCAAATATTGAATCATCTGTTCCCTAACTGTGATGGCCGGAAAGGATCATAGAAATAAAAAGACATCGTTGAGTCCTAGCCAGTTGTATCGGCGGACTCCCCATGCCAATATTCCCAGCACCAGGACAAGGGCTAAGGTCACCACCACTGTGGTGGCAAAATTCAAGGTCAGCGCGGCACCCACATGGGTTAACAGCAGCACACAGGGAATAATGCCCAACAAACATGGAATGGCAAACCATCGGAAGGATAATCCAGAAATTCCGGCCCCGTAACTGATCAGGTCATAGGGCATCACCGGAATTAAATGAGCAATCAAAATAATCCAGCCCAGGTACCTCTCTCCACGGTGCTTTGATAGATATATCGCTTTCCCCGTTAAGACTTTGGCGACAGATCGGCCCCATGTACGGCCAATAAAATAGGCGATTAGACTACCTAAATAGAGACCAATGACGCCATATATCGCAGCAGGGAGCGGCCCCCAGACGATTCCTGCCGCGACGGTGAAGGGCGTACTTGGAATCGGGCTAATGATGATGGCGATCGCTAAAAACCCAATAAAGAAAGCAATCCCCACCCAGCCTTGATCGCTCAATTGCTGTATCCATTGCTGGGGTGCATCCCACGCGATATCAGAGCGGGTTAACAACCAAACCCCTGCGATCGCGCATACCGCAAACCCAATCAGCGCAACCCAGTGAGCTGACTTCAATCGCCTTGATTTTCGGGACTTTTTACGCTGTCGGTGCCGTGGCGATTGAGGAGCAATGACGTCTTCCAAGGGTTTAGCAATACGATTATGATCTTTCATCGGTAAAGTTTCTCATGCCTGAAGGCTCCAAATATCATGCTGCTGCATTTAAGCCAGCTTGAGCGTTAGACAACGGGGAATGCTCTCTCCACGGCTGACCCTTAGCTCGTTCCAGCATGACAATATTGCTGTTCTGCGTCACTGCTTTCCAGTACTGGGGCGCAAGCCAGCGAAAAGAGGGGGTCAAAATTTTGAGAAACACATTGATCCGCTTCAATTGCTGAGCTGCGGTCCACAGCGATCGCACCTCAGCGACTTCCCACGCAGATGCTCTGAAGAATTCAGTCCCTTGCTCCGGTGCAAATTGAAAGGCTGGATGCCCACGATTGAAGTAGTCATTGTAGATCTTGCCTTCATAGGATCGCTGCCACTGCTGTAGCAATAGGGGGGAACTTAATTCTAATAACCACCAGTGTAAGTTCTTTTGTTGACGTAAG
>JBAUJD010000013.1:0-1704 GCA_049683515.1 Thermosynechococcaceae cyanobacterium
TTCCGGCTTTTTGTTCTCTGATATCACGTGGGTTTGGTATAGAAATAGATACCTTTGTTTTCTGGTTTAATATCATCCCAAATATCTCCTTTGATGTTCTGTTGCTATAGCGTTGTTCAAGTTCATATCTATAACTGCGATCAAATCTCTGCCGAGGCCAATTTTCCCTTAGAGATTGATTTAGAATGCTGACACTTCGACCGGCGAACAGTTTTGTTGGATATCGCAGGTAAGCGCCATCACTGAACCATCCGGATTAATCCGGAACAAAAATGAATCAGGTGAATATCTAGGATGCAAAATATTAGTCCTAGGATAGACTGGTCGCGAGCCAATAATTACCATTCCTCGTGCAGAAGAAGAAGCCCGCATTGTCTGCACAACAGTACTAGTTTTTCCTAGGAGTGGGTCATAGAATCTCGTGGTCATTTCCCCTGATGATCCATACATAAAAAGGACACTTTCATGGAGGATTAATCCGCTGCTATATCGAAGTATCCAGCGACCTCTCACAGAATTTGCTTGAGCAATAGTCAGCGTCTTTTTTTCAGAAGTATGGCTAGGGGAAGAGATGTCTGAGGGGGATTTTGCCTGAGCAACCTTGCTCGGAGATAGGCTATGGAGAATCACCAGTAGAGAGACTGTACCGATACTTTTGATCTGTTGAGAGAGCCTAGAGTGTTGGTTCATGGATATTTCCTCAATCACAGCAATTTTTTTTCCCACTCTCTTCAGATCAAGTCTGTCCCTCAGCTATCAAATGGCGAAGATGAATCAGGCAGAGTGGTAAATGACCTTGATGATTGATATGGAGAATTCAGGCAAATTCTGCAAAATTGAAAAAGACGCTCATCGGCACTCATCCATAATGGGTTGAGAACGACGGATCTTTAGCTCAAAATTGATGGCAAAAACGTAACGGTCTTCGGGAAGATAATGATTAAGGCCAGCACAATTAACTGCAGGCAGATAAACGGAATCGCCCCTCGATAGATATCTTTTGTCGTTACTTCTGGGGGAGCCACGCCTCTCAAAAAGAAGAGCGCAAACCCAAAGGGCGGTGTCAAAAATGAGGTCTGCAAATTGGCCCCAATCACGACGCCGTACCAAACCAGATCGAGGCCCAGTGATTCGGCGACCGGAGCAAAAATGGGCATCAAAATAAAGGCAATCTCAAAGAAGTCGATAAAAAAGCCCAAGAAAAAGATGACCAGCATATTAACGAGCAAGAAGCCTGCCTGTCCCCCCGGTAGGTTGGTGAGCAGATCGAACAGGATGCGATCGCCCCGCAACCCACGAAACACCAGTGAAAAAGCGGTGGAACCCAGCAGAATAAACATCACCATTGAGGTAAACCGCAGGGTTAAATCGCAGACCTCTCGAATCGCACTCATCTTGAGCTGCCCATAGGCGGCAGCCAACAGCATCGCCCCGATGCAGCCCACTGCACCCGCTTCGGTGGGGGTGGCAATGCCAAAAAAGATGCTGCCTAAAACCAACAAAATTAAAAACAGGGGCGGCACCACGGCTCTCAAGACTTGCTGTCTCAAAAATGACTTGCTAATCTGGAGCGCTTCCGGTGGCAATGGCGGAGCGACCTCTGGCTTCAAATGCGCCACCAGCAGCACATGGACACAAAAAGCTCCCACCATCATCAGGCCCGGAATAACGGAGCCAATAAACAAATCGCCCACTGAAATACCC
>JBAUJD010000014.1:0-5764 GCA_049683515.1 Thermosynechococcaceae cyanobacterium
AAATGTACCCGTAAATTCGCCGGTTTCACTATCAACAGCAGAGATATTGATGGCAATTTCGCCCTTTGAGACATCAAACCGCTTTGTGTTAGCGCGATTGAGAGCTTCATCATCAGCATTCGCAATACGAGCAACGGCGTTGTCATAACCCGCTGCAATACCGCGTCCCTTCGGATCAAGGAAATTAGCTGTTCGGTAAGAAGGAACCGAATAGCTACCTTCAAACTCAGTGCCGGATGCGATGGAACTACCGCTGGCGTTGGCGACGAGTTCTTTGACGGTAAATAGTAGAGGCACTCGCTCACCGTTAGGAATCTGAACGGTGATGGCCTGAAAGTCAATGCCGTCTTTTTCTGTAAACGTGAGACCACTACCGCTGGTAGACAATGGACCCGACACTGATTCCAGCGTTGTGGTGAATCGAGTCATAACGTTAGCCGACACGAACTCAGCCTTGCGACGGGCGTTTTTAGGCTCTTCCTTAACAAAGAAAGAAGTGGGCTGCATACAGAGATCGACAATAGACTGACCCGAGCTAACCGATATCGAGCCGCTGGTGTCACCGACCAAGCTTGGACAGTTATTGGCAAGGCCAGTATTTTTGACCTGGTCGTAGGATAGACCCGCCGGAGTAACAGCTAGGGCGGCTTGGTTAACTGCGAACAGCCCCAAACAAACTGCACAGAATGCAACAATTAAAGCGCGAAATCTCATTGATTACCCTCAATATCAAAAGTATGTAATTATCTTCCGGTCAGGTTTGAGAGGGGCACCTCTACTGCGACCTAACATTGGCAGATGCTCGGCCTTAAAGCCAGTCATAATTTCTATCAGCAATGGGGCATTACAGCTATCACTGATGATGTGCTGGCGGCAAACACGATGCTCTGCAGCAGGGCCGCACCAAATGCGATCGCAACGGAGACTTGCAGACTCGTGGCTCAACCATCATGCAGAACACCAAAGGGTAAGTGGTACCGACATAAGAGCTGAACCGGACTCGCTCTCTCTATAGAGCATTGTACACGGGGTTGTCGCTTGGATATATAAAACCAACATCTAACCCCGTCCATGCAGCACTCTAATTAGGTTTTTATAACTTTACATTGCTTAACAAAAGCACTGTGTCTCGTTGTGTTTTGCAATAGGATTCTGTTTCGACTGTAGTGATATCGGCCATGTCCTATTTTTGAGCGTTATATCATCACTTGCTTTGGCTCAGCGAGATCGGAAAGACCCACTCTTGGTAGGCCAATACACGATTTTCAGTAATAGCCGTCAGCTTGTCTCTGAGCGTTTCAGTGAGGGGTTTGTCGTTGGGTAAAACAAAGTTCTCAATGCGCTTGACGGGGGTGATTTTAGCTGCTGTTCCGCTCAGGAAGACTTCATCTGCAATAAAAAGCTCAGATTTATCAATGGGTCGCTCAACCACCTCTAGGTCGAGATCGCGGGCCAGACGAATAATGCTATCGCGGGTAATGCCCTCTAGGATGTCTTGATCTCTCGGCGGCGTTGCAATTTGCCCCTGTCTCACGATAAAGATGTTCATGCCAGAAGCTTCACTGACCTTGCCTTGGGTATTCATCAAAATCGCTTCATCAAAGCCAGACTCCACCGCCTCCGTTTTAGCCAGCGACGACGTAATGTAAGCGCCACTGATTTTTCCGCGTAGGGGCAAGCTTCGATCTTCTTGGCGACACCAAGAGCTAATTCGGCAGCTCACGCCGTCAGGAGAAAGATAATCTCCTAGCTCAATACCGTAGATAAAGAAACTCTTCTCAATATTGTGGAGTCGAGGCGCGATTCCCAAATCAGACGTATAAACAAAAGGACGAATATAGAACGGATTACGAGGCTGATTGCGACGGATAAACTCAATGATGGCCGTCTCAATCTGCTCGGCGGATAGGTCGTAATGCAAGAATTTGGCGCTCTGGCTCAGGCGTTGACAGTGGCGATCGAGCCGAAATAGCAAAATCTGCTCTGGATTTTGTGGATCGGGTAGACCGCGCATCCCTCCGAAGGCTCCTGTGCCGTAATGAAGTGCGTGGGTGGCAATGGAAATGTTTGCCTCGGCAAAGGGAACAAGCTGCTGTTGGAAGTAAGCAAACGGAAGGAAGTTGTCCATAATCTAAGATGAGCAATTGACTGTTCTCAGCCTATGGGACTCTAGGAGGCATGGCAACTATGCTGGGCCTCCCTCTAGGCTAATGTCTGGCGTTAGAATTTTTGCTCAGGAAATGGGTATAGATCGCGACGGTAATCAGCAACAAATCTCAGATAAAAAGAGTGCTGCTGGCATAGAAAGAGGGTTGCTAACGCCTTAAGATATGGAAGGCCATTTAACCTCAGCACAAGACCCGATTAACCACTGTTGCGACCTAGGCTAACTCTGTGACCACAAAAGACCGTATCTTTACTGCGCTGCTTGTCTTTATCCCGATCTCTATTGCCGCCCACTTCCTCCACTTGGGCGAGTTAACGGTTTTTGCCGCTTCTGCGATGGCGATTGTGCCCCTCGCGTCTTGGATGGGTGCGGCCACGGAAGAGATCGCAGTGGTGGTGGGACCCTCGGCAGGCGGCTTGCTTAACGCGACCTTTGGCAATGCGACTGAACTGATTATTGCGTTGATTGCACTCAGGGCTGGATTAGTAGAGGTGGTCAAAGCCAGCATCACCGGATCTATTATTGGCAACCTGCTTCTGGTCATGGGGCTATCCATGCTCTTGGGAGGGCTGCGGTTTAAAGAACAAGAATTTCAGCCCGTTGTCGCCAGAGTGAATGCTTCGTCGATGAACCTAGCGGTGATTGCGATTTTGCTGCCGACGGCCATTCAGTTCTCATCAGACAGAGGCTTGGCTGTCAACGAAATTGAAAAATTATCTATTGGCGTTTCCGTTGTTCTGATTTTGGTCTACGGACTCACCCTGTTATTTTCAATGAAAACCCATTCTTATCTCTATGATGTGGGCGTCGCTGAAAATACCGTAGAAGGCGAACCAGAGGGCGAGGTCGAAAAACCGAATCTCAAGTTATGGCTGGGGGTATTGCTGGCCGCAACCCTGGCGGTGGCGGTGGAGTCTGAACTGCTGGTCGGTAGTTTGGAGGTTGCCACTGAACAATTGGGACTGACGCCCCTCTTTACCGGTGTGATCTTGCTGCCCATCATTGGCAATGCAGCAGAACACGCCACTGCCGTTACGGTGGCGATGAAGGACAAAATGGATCTTTCGGTTTCGGTGGCGGTAGGGTCAAGTCTACAAATTGCGCTATTTGTTGCCCCAGTCTTAGTTTTAGTGGGTTGGTTTTTGGGTCAACCCATGGATCTAGACTTTAATCCCTTTGAATTGGTGGCGGTGGTGGTCGCAGTCTTAATTGCTAACTCGATTAGCTCTGATGGTAAATCCAATTGGCTAGAGGGCATTTTGCTGCTGGCGGCCTATGTGGTGCTGGGGCTATCGTTCTATTTTCTACCAGGATAGTTAGGGTGAAAGCCGTCATTTTGCTCTCTGGGGGACTCGATTCCTCTACTGTTCTCTATCGTGCCAAGGCAGAAGGGCTAGACTGCTATGCTCTTTCTTTCGACTACCAGCAGCGGCACCGGCAAGAATTAGATAGTGCGATCGCACTAGCAAACTCAGCCCAAGCCACTGAACACCACATCATTAACTTTGATCTTCGTCTCTGGGGTGGCTCTGCCCTCACCGATCAGGCGATTGATCTGCCAGCCCATCGATCGCTAGATGAAATGTCGGCGCAGATCCCGGTGACCTACGTCCCGGCCCGTAACACTATTTTTTTAAGCTTTGCCCTTGCCTATGCCGAAGCCATTGCAGCCCAGCAGGTTCACATCGGCGTTAATCAACTCGACTACTCCGGTTATCCTGACTGTCGCCCTGACTATATTCAAGCGATGGGCGAGGTCTTCCGGCTCGGAACCAAGCAAGGACGAGAAGGACAGCCCATCGAAATCATGTCACCCCTTATTAACCTGACCAAAGTTGAAATTATTGAACTCGGCAATCAGCTCAGCGTGCCCTGGGAGAAAACTTGGTCTTGCTATAGTGATGGGGGCAAACAGTCGCCGCCTATTGCCTGCGGCGAGTGTGACTCTTGCCAGTTACGGGTCGCTGCCTTTACAAAGCTAGGACTTCAAGATCCGCTCCCCTATCGGCTGCAGCCATAGAGATGAAGGAGCGGCATCACGAGTCGCTGCGACGTTCTAGCATTTCGACTCGACCAAATAATTCTTGAACTTGCTCATCCTGCAAACCCAAAACTTCGATCACCCCAGTGAGCCGCTGGGTCTGTAAGTTAACGACATCGATTAATTGATTAAATTTCTGCTCTGTTTGAATTTGTTGTTGTCTGAGTTGTTCATCAATACGACTTAACTGCTCAGCTCTCCGCAAGTCTGACTCCTGTAGCTGACGTTGAATTGCCAACATTTGCTCAATCTGCTTCTGAAAGTCTTCGTTCGTCATTGACCCTGCTCATGCAATTTCTTACAGTGTAACCGCGATCTCCTTCAGTTCCGCTGTGAGCCGTGACTATGACTACATCCTGCGAGATCATGACAAGCCCTATATCATTAAGGCAGACTCAGAATATTGTCTCTAGCAAACCCATGACCGCTCAACTGACAGCACCGATCGCAACCCAAATCTGGACCTGGAAGGACCATCAGATTCACTATGCAGTGCAGGGAACCGGTCAGCCTCTGGTCTTAATTCACGGATTTGGTGCCTGCATTGGTCACTGGCGTAAGAATATTCCTGTATTGGCTGCAGCGGGCTATCGCGTATTTGCCTTAGATTTGCTGGGGTTCGGTGCCTCTGACAAGCCAAAACTCGACTATCGATTAGAGGTATGGCAAGAACTGCTGCAGAATTTTTGGGCTGAGTTTATTCAAGAGCCAGCGGTGTTTGTGGGCAATTCGATGGGGGGGCTGATCGCTCTGATCATGTTAGCTAAGCACCCTGAGATTAGTGCTGGCGGCGTCCTCCTCAACTCAGCCGGAGGATTAAATATGAACATGCGCGACGATGAGCGCAACCCAGCCCGCCGATTATTGATGGGAGGCATTAATGCTTTGCTTGCCTCTAAGGGGTTGGGGCCAGCCCTCTTTAATCGGGTCCGCAGTAAAAAGCGCATTCGCGGCACGCTCTCACAGGTCTATGCGAACCCTGATGCGATTACAGATGATCTGATCGACATGATTTATGCCGCTGCTGCTGCACCCGGCGCGCAAGAAGCATTTGCCTCGATTATGACGGCCCCGGCTGGTCCGCGCCCGTCTGAGCTGTTGCCCCATATTAAAAAACCTCTGTTGGTGCTGTGGGGCGAAGCCGATCCGTGGGCGGCGTTGCCCACGGCTGAACTCTATCGTCAGTTGAGTGAACAAGCAGAAAACCAAGTGACCTTTAAGACGATCCCGCAAACGGGGCATTGTCCCCATGATGAACGTCCTGAGATCGTGAATCCATTGATTATTGACTGGCTCGCTCAGCTCTGAAGCGGCGTTCCAGCTCTGACTGGAGGGATGCCAGCTAGGTTCTTTATGTTGTGAGTTTTTAATGGTATACCATTGCGCCGAGGTATTTCTGAAGAGAACCATTCGTTTCTGCATTGCCCCCCCAGCCCCCCAATTCTGGGGGGAGAGTAGATTCAGATTGAATCTGCATCGCATCGCTTTTTGGGTTTTCTCTGGGCTTGATGGGGACCAAGAATCTGCGATTAATATCATCCTAATCAGACTACCGC
>JBAUJD010000015.1:0-1890 GCA_049683515.1 Thermosynechococcaceae cyanobacterium
GTCTCTGGTGTTTTGAACTCCACTAGATTATCTTGAGGCATGGTGTATTCTCTCTGGTACGTTTGCTTGTCCAGAAGGATACGCCTTTTTTATCTCCTAGGCCATACACCAGAAATTGTTATAACTCCATTTCTTGCCTGTAATTCTACGGAGGGTTCACTTTTTTTCTGTCCCTAGTTTGTCAACAGTTCGAAGAATATTGACTTTAAAGTCATCGCATAGCTTGTCGACTAGATTTTTTGTTGCTTTGAAAAAATAGTCTTCGACTGTTTAACGATTCAGATACATTTAAATCTCAATGATGTTGAAACTTGTCTTGCCAGCAATTCGGTAGAATAGAAAATCAGAGTCAAGTGTCAGGATGCGACTCTCTCTTGTTCTCTCCGCAGTCAAAACCAACGTAGCATCTGCCAAATCCATTGGCCTATCCCGATACTTCTCCATCAGCTCAAATAAGCGATCATAGTCATCACTTTGAATCTCGTGCATCGTTAGCAAGTCATTGATGAGATATTTAACCACCTGTTTCTGCATCGCCCAGCCGCCCTTCTCAAGCGACAAATACATCACTTCAGTTAAGCAAGCCCAAGTTGTAATCAAACCCTCTTGTAAACCAATTACCGCCTTTCTGCAATCATTGTGCCGAGGCTGAGTGCGATCAACCATGCTAAACAGCACGCCCGTATCGCACAAAATCATAATTCAAGACCTTGCTTGCGGTATTTCTCTACCAAGATTTCATGAAAACTCTTTTCTTCTACAGTCTCTTTTAGAGGCAGTTTTTCAACTTCGTCAAACCATTGTTCCCATGCCTCAGACATCGTTTTATCCGTCCGTTCGCGCTCCAAAGTCGGAGCCGCTATAACCTCTCCCTCAATCGAGCGGCTATTGACAGATAGGGTGACATCGTACTCGCCCACCTGCAAATCAGCAGGTAACTGTACCGTCAGCGTCCGATCTGTATTAATGTGCGCCTTCGTTTTGATCGTGTGCATCTGTGCATTCCTCGACTCGATAAATACTAATGAGCGTCAGTTCTCTCTATCGTATCAACCCTTTAATACCTCTAGTTCCTTCGGAGGGCGGTACTTGAGGCGTTGAGATTGATTCAGGGTTTGAGGCTGTAGACTAATATTCGTAAAAGGTTGTCTAGATCGGCGGGGACACGATAAAGATCGAGGTCTTGGGTCACTTGGCGAGACTGGCGATCGAACTGACCAAACTGCCAGATATTCCCGGTTGAAATTGCGCCCTGCAGAATTGGTTGCTCTGAGTCTATCCACTGGTCGAGGGCGATTAGTTCGATGGCGAGCTGGACAAAGCCCCGCTCTAGGTCTTCGTTTTTAGCCTCAATGACGACAAAGGTTTGGTTGTTTTGCAGCAGGTAATCAAGGGAGCCTTTGAGCTGGTTGCTGACAGCAACAGGGTATTCAACATCAAGGGTGGCTTGGGTGTAATGCAGCACATCGGTGAGAACGGGGGCGATCAGGAATTCTCGTCGGGCCATTTCGCTAGTGAGGCTGAGGCGAGGGAGGCTTTCTTCGATTCGTGCTTTGAGGTCAGCGAGGCGATCCAGGGGACCGTTGTATTGAGGGAGCTGCAACGATTTGCGCTGGAGTGAGGCGTTGAAGTGGGCAAGGATATCTTGGGGGGCAAAGTTGAGCTTGAAATAGTCGGAGAAGGTATAGGACTGATCGGCTTGGATAATGGTGGCTCTGGACATGGCGCGAGTTCCTCTCTGTTTTAGCTTCTTCAAATCTTTTAAAGATAGCTGGCGATACCCAATCTTCAATCAGAGTTTTCCTCCAAAAATGCCAATGCTGTTTCACGCCCCATAAGAGGAGAATCCGCAGCCTCATCCATTGCTCGACTCAAGCAATAGTTTTCGAT
>JBAUJD010000016.1:0-2020 GCA_049683515.1 Thermosynechococcaceae cyanobacterium
ATACCAACGCCCTCAGCTTGAGAGAAAGCGCCGGAAGCGAGGGTTAAATTAGGCTTGTTAATGCGATCAATACCGACATCAGTGAGTTGATTAAGACCCACAATATACACATTGCCGCAAAGACAGGGAATCCAAGCGCCCACTGCAAGCAATAGAAAGGTTGCAGCAGGCTCTATTGCTGAGCGGGGCAGCAGCACGGATAGCGTAATTAGCGCCATGCCCCAGACACTCAGAGAGGTGCCGATAATGGTGTGGGGACGCGAGAATGTCCATAGAGACATCAACCACTGACGCATGGGCTTCATTTGGTGCCGCACAGTAAACCCAATCGCACCACGCCACGCCGATAGCCCTGGGACATATAGCGCATCGCCAGTGCGCCCTTGAGCGTTCCCCAGCCAGCATTGAGAATGCCCCAGATTACCTTCGGACTGAGAGATGAGCGAATCACTTCTCCCCAGAACGGGGCCACGGCGTCGGACCAGTCGGCGGTGCGAATGTTTTTGAGAGGGAGTTGGGTTGCGATCGCAGCATACTCCGGCAGCGACACAATATAGGGCAAATGATAAACCCGATAGATTTTCTCTAGCAACGCTTGCTCGGAGGCTGTCAGCGGCGTTTCTTCAATGGAACGATGGCACCAAGTCGCCATCAGCAGCGTCCCCCCCGGTTTCAGTACCCGGTAACACTCTTGCAAGAACTTCGTCTTATCCGGCATGTGTTCACCACTCTCTAGGGTCCACACCAAATCAAAGGATTCATCTGCAAAGGGCATCTGCAGGGCATCTGCAACCTGAAAGGTGGCAGGTAGGTGATCCTCTTGGGCGCGCTCAGTCGCACGATTTGCCTGCACCGGACTCAGGGTAATGCCCTGTGCGGTTGCCTGGAACTTTTGAGCTAAGTAAAGCGTGCTGCCCCCAATGCCGCAGCCCACATCTAAAATCTGGCTAGCCTCCTGCACCTGTCCCCACTGCAGTAGCTCTTCGATCAAATCAATCTGTGCTTGTCGCCGTTCGGGGGTGCGTTGACCATCCAAGCCATAGAAGCCGTGGTGCATGTGCTCGCCCCACACGTCTTCCCAGAGCAGTGAAGAGGCATCATAGAATTGGCGAATATTATCAGATAGAGTCGAAGTCATTGAAGATCTTGGGGGTAAAAGAAGCCATGCCCTTGATGATTCTGACATCCTGACTCCCTTCTTGCAGAAAAAAGTAGCTGCCCATTCGGGCAGCTACTAAAATGATCTTGCTAACCGACAGCATTAGCAATCGTAGTAAAGGGCGACCTCATAGGGGTGAGGGCGTAGCCGCATGGGATTGACTTCATTATCGAGCTTATACTCAATCCAGTTCTCAATGAAGTCTTCGGTGAACACACCACCCTCGGTTAAGAAAGAATGATCATCACGAAGGGCTTCTAAGGCATCAAGCAAAGATCCAGGGGTCGAAGGAATCTTCGCTAGCTCTTCAGGGCTGAGATCGTAAATATCCACATCCAACGAGCTACCGGGGTCAATCTGGTTTTTAATCCCATCAATGCCGGCACAGAGCATTGCGGCAAAAGCAAGATAAGGATTGCAGGTGGCATCAGGGCAACGAAACTCAAGACGCTTCGCCTTGGGATTGGGTCCCGATAGGGGAATCCGAATGGAAGCCGACCGATTGCCTTGGGAATAGGCGAGGTTTACAGGAGCCTCAAAACCAGGAACCAAGCGCTTATAGGAATTAGTCGTGGGGTTCGTAAGCGCCAACAGAGCGGGCGCATGCTTCAGTATGCCGCCGATGTAGTGCAGCGCCATTGGACTTAGATTCGCGTAGCCATCGCCCCAGAAGAGGGGGTTGCCGTCTCTCCAGATCGACTGATGGGTGTGCATCCCGGAGCCATTGTCGTTAAACAGGGGCTTAGGCATAAAAGTGGCAGACTTACCGTGCTTCATTGCCACATTCTTGACGCAGTACTTATAGGTCATTAAGTAATCCGCCGCTTCAATGATGGGGGCAAACTTAATGCCTAACTCGCA
>JBAUJD010000017.1:0-7155 GCA_049683515.1 Thermosynechococcaceae cyanobacterium
TCTATGACCCGACCAAGGTCAGCTACGACAAATTGCTTGAGGTCTACTGGCATAACGTTGATCCCTTAGATGGTGGAGGGCAATTTTGCGATCGCGGCAGTCAATATCGCACCAGCATCTTCCCCACTTCAGAGGAGCAGCAAGCGACTGCAGAGCAGTCAAAACAAGCATTGCAGAACTCAGGCAAGTTCTCGAAACCGCTCCAGACCGAGATTGTAGCTTCCAGTGAGTTTTATCCGGCAGAAGAGTATCACCAGAACTACTACGAGACCAATTCCACCTGGTATCACTTTTATCGGTTTACCTGTGGCCGCGATCAGCGGCTCACAAAACTCTGGGGAAAGGACAACGCTTAACGGTCGCTTTGCCGCGAGAGCGATGGGGAATCCGTTAAGACGACGCTGCCGATCACCACTCCTAAACTGGTCGATAACAGCATCAAACCCACGGTGAGCCAAGCCGGTATCCGCTTCAGGACAATCACTGTTTCTTTTTTTAACCGACGCTCAGAGGTTTTCAATCCTTTATTCAGCTTTTCGTTGGATGCTTGAAGCGTCTGGTACTTGCTCTGCAACTGAAGAATTTCGTTGTCAGCCTGCCCCAGGTCAATGGTTAAGGCATTGTAAGAGACCTGAAGTTGTTCAAACTCTTTTTGCCCTTGGGCAATCTTGTTCTTCGCATTCTCTAACTCATCCATCAGGCCATGATTAGAAGCTTCTAATACCTGACATCGTTCTTGCCATCTGTGTACCCTCCGCTCTGATCGCCTTAAATTAGCCATCAAAATATTGCAAGATGCCTGGAGTTGCTCAAAACGTCCTCGTTTCTGGGCGGTCTCACCTTTGTCGTGGTGCTCAGATGCGATCATCACAGTGAACTCACTTTTTGAGCATTGATGCGAACCAGCCGAATTTCAGTGCGTTGCTGACGAGCATCTTCCGGCGGAACATCGGGCATGGGGTCAATGCATCCCCGCCCCTCCGTAATCATGGTTTGTTGGACACCTTTGCTCTGTAAATACTTGACCACCACATCGGCGCGACGGCGGCTAAGGGTCTTATTTGCTTCGACAGGTCCGGCCTTGGCAGTGTGACCAATCACCCGAATGGCAACCGTTTCAGGATTAAATTCATCTAGTTCAGAGGCCAGTTGATCGAGTATTGTGACGTCATTGGTGTTGAGCTGTATAGAGCCTTTCGGAAACTGGACCTGCTCCTGTAGATACATGTTGCCAATATTAGGGGCGACCTGGATTTGAGTCCTGCTCAGCTTGGGAGGGGAGGGCCGACGAGCAACTAAACCTTTGAGTTTATCGGCAAGTTGAGGGTCATCTTTCTGAACTAAGTTAATCAGTTGTTGCGTATTTTCTGCCGCCGTTACTAATGGCTGTGCCGTATATAATTCCTCTGGATCTGCGGGAATGGTATCGAGCTGCCCAGATAGAACCAGAACAGATGAGATCGCATTGATCCGCTGCTTCAGCGTGCCATCCTCCATCCATTTTTTTGATTCGGGTGCTGAGAAAAACTTAATGCCGTCCAGGGCTGCAGAATCACTCGGTGCTCGTTCGCCATTATCAGGACGATTCTCTTGCGATTCGGCCTGGGCATCAAGGCGGCGATAGTAGGTTTCGACAAGGGTAGAAACTTGGTCAGGCTCAGACTTGAGCAGTTGATCTGAAGCCACCAGCACATCCACAATCGACTTGGGTGTGTCTTGGCTCGATAGGGCCACTGGATAGCCTTGGTCTTGGGCTTGCGCCACGAAGGGTTCCCGTACAATTGCGATCGCAACATTTTTGGACTCATCTTTGAGGGCAGCCCATGCGGCATCATCATCAGCAACCTTGATCACATCAAAGTCGCTGAGATTAAACGTCTCAAACTTTGTATCTAACACCTGCGCCAAGTATTCACTGGGTGTATCACCGGCATAGACGACACTGAGTTTTTCGCCCTTTGCCTTGGCCTTTTCCACCAGCAATTTTAGATCAAAGAGCGAATTGAGCTGGGGATATTTTTTGCGATTGAGTACGGCAGCATCTGCCCCCACAGTGCGGTTGATTAAACCCACAATCTGCCCTTTGGGCCGATGCCGTAAAAACTGATCGAGTGTTGTGAGGATCAAATCTGCTTTTCCGGTGTCTAAAGCCTCTGCCCGTGAGGCTTGATTGACTTGATCGCGGTAGACAAGCGGCGTCCCCGATTCCTTGAGCGCCGCTTGAAAGGACTCACTCTGAAAGAGTCGATACCCACTGAATGTATCTCCCAAAAGCGTTAATTGAGAGCGGTCACGTCGGTCGCCAGCAGAGCCGAGCACTCCACTCGGATTGGATGAACGACCTGTCAATGCGGGAATGAGAACATGCTTCCCCACATAAAATCCACCCCCGACCAACACACCATAGGAAAGGAGGACAGTGGCAACAGAACGGATAGAAAGTCTTGATTGTTTATCCAATGTTTGAACTTGAAATAGGCCAAGTGCTCAACAATGACGCAGGCATTCACCGAACTCTCGCCAGCATAACAAATTTATGAAGTCGCCACCAAGAGCGTTAAGGCCAGAGTCAAACCACCGGCGCTAGAAAATTGGTCGCCACAAAATTACCAATCTCAGCACCGACATCGAATGCATCTTGGGTAGACTCTAAAACATGAACGCCTGCAAAAACTCGACTAATGGCATCTTCTGCTCCAATTTGACCGTAGCTGTCAAAGGTTCTGACCGGGTTAAAGGTGGCAACATCAAAGAGGGCATCGTTAGAGGTCGCGAAGATTCCATTGCCGGGGACAATATCCTGAGACACCACTTGAATATTCGTGGCGTTTGGGAATAACGTATCGAGAACGGCCCCAAAGGCTCCGCCAAAGGTCGAATGTCCCGAGAGAAAGTCAGGGAAGGGCGGATCAAGGAGCAACGGTTGCCAGAGGGGATCGGCGACGGTCTCGGCAAAGCCATCGAGTTGGGCGATCGCAGTCCCCTGACCATCCCCTGCAATCACATCTGTCGGACGCGGCTGCAGTTCAATATATTTTTGAGACCAGGCCGTAATGGCTGCATCGGCTAAGGCAATGCTGGTCAAGGCCAGAGTCCGAGCGCTATCAATGAGGCCACCCTCTGCCCGAAAAGCGGCTTCTTGGGCAATTTGATGGAGTTGACCGTAGGGGCGAAAGGTATCAGTGCGATCGTAGGACCAGAAGATTGCAATTTCAGTCTGGTCTTGAGAGCGGGTCACGTTGGTCACATTGGTGCTCTCCAGCGCGCCCAGTGTCCGGACTTGCTCAATATCGTTGATGTAGAGGTTTTGTTGAAACGGATCGACCACAGGATCAACGACATTGGCAAAGGGACGCCCATCTAGGTACAGGCCATCGCCGTTAGCATCAATACCGGCACTATCAAGAAACGTCTCCGGAGTGACCCCTGAAAAAGGTCGAATCAGTCCCCAGCCGGGACTGCGAGCGTAGAGCGTGTTGCCGAATACTGATGCACCCGTTTCTCTATCAAGCTGAAATTTGCCCGTCCAGATATAGTCCTCAAACGCGCCCGGTGAGTTATAGGTCGCCGGATCATCGGGTCCCTGGAAAAATCCACCAAAGCCGTCATCAGAGCGGGCCGCTATCACCTGACTGGCTGCGTTCACTCCGAGCCGAAAACCATCCAAGACATCGGTGGGAATATCTGCCGTTGCACCGGCGGGGATAGTCGGAAGACTCGATAAAAAGGGATTGGCATAGGACGCGATTGTGCCTGGGGTAGACCCGCCCACAATGCTTTCTAAACCACTAGCAACTAAAAGACTCTCAACCTGTGCGCGGCTGAGATTGAGACTATTTTCCAGTTGGGCCACCAGTGAGCGACTTAAATCGTTGGTTCCAGGCAAAACAGTGGCTAAAGCGGTGACTGCGGCACCCGCTACGGCTGCATCTACAGAAGCGCCTGCAGGAGGGGTGCCAGGGTTGAGTCCTAAATAAGATTCAAATCCACCTTCAAAGGCGTTAACCGCATTGAAAACTGAGGTCTGTGCGATCGCCAATCCACGAGAGCCAACGGTGGGTTCAATACCGATGCCTGTCGAGTCATTGTCAGCTTCTCCAAATTCCTGGATCGCATTGAGGGCGGTGGCATGCCAGGTCAACACTGCATCAGATCCCGTTCCTGAGACTAACTCGCTGGTGAGCGTTCCCCCTTGGACACCCGCCAATAAGTGATAGGCACCCGGTGCAACCACTGAGGAGAGGTTTTGATAATCAAGAACAATGGTCGTCGATTCACCGGCAGCTAGATTGACATTCACGGACAGACTGTTGAGCAGCCCATCATTACGCTCGTCGCTCACAGAATCTCGATCACCATCGGTGGAGATAAACAGATCCAGACTAACGGGGCCAGCGAAGCGGCTACCGAGAGTATTCGTGAGTTCTAGGGTCACGGAACCTGAATCGCCAAAGTTGATGCTTTCGGGTAGGTTAATGGCATCAAAGCTCACCGAAATGGCGTCTGCGGCAGTGGGGGCAAAAATTGCCCCTGCATTCCCAATGAGGGTGCCTGCAGAAATATCGTCCAAAAAGGCAATGGCGTCGCCAGTGGCGCTGACTGTAATGGTTGTTCCACCATTAAAATTGGCAAACGAGAGGTCACTTCGCGTCAGGCCGTTGGTCAGCAGCAATCGATCTTCGTTGAGGTCAAAGTCATTGATGGTGTTGAAGCTACCGTTGGCACCAATTACAAAGGTATCGTTATCCTTCCCGCCTTCGTAGACGTTATTGCCCAAGCCACCGTCTAGAAGGTCGTCCCCCTTGTCGCCTTTGAGGAAGTCATCACCCAAACCGCCAAGCAGCGTATCAGCGTCTTTCCCACCCTTAAGTTCATCATTGCCAGCTCCACCATCCAAGAGATTGAAGCCTTCTTTACTTTCAAGCTTGTCATTGCCAAGGCCACCGATGAGCGTATCGTTGCCTTTGCCCCCCTTTAAATCATCATCGCCGCCCCCCCCATCAAGAAGGTTATTGCCTTCTTTACTTTCAAGCTTGTCATCGCCGAGACCACCGATGAGCGTGTCGTTGCCCTTGCCTCCCTTTAAATCATCATCTCCGGCTCCCCCATCGAGAAAGTCGTCCCCGTCTTTACCATCGAGCTTGTCATCACCCGGGAGGCCCACAATGATGTCATTGTCGTCAGTACCTTTGAATTTAGCCATCGTTAAACAAATGAATGATTTTCAATGTTTAAGCAGCCCCAAACCATAGACAGGTCAGGGCTGTTTCAAGTTTCAAGTTGATCAGGACTCATTCAGAAGCGTAGATCGCCCATGAATAGGACTGCGTTTGTTAAACGTTGAAGTCTCCAACCAACACAGTCCTGAGTTTTGTTATGCTGACCTAGGCATTATCATGCCATACGGCGTAGAGTTTTCTTCTCGCGTAGAAAAACTACACTTATTTTGAACTCAGCTCGATTGAGTCAAGTTGAGCGCCCCTTTTATAGAACAAAGTCATCGTTGGCGATAAACACGTTTTTCTCAAGATCATCAGAGGACAACGCTGTGTTCTGTGTGATGATGTCTGCCAGTGTCGTTTTATAGCTAATCCCATAGCGAGCCTCGATTTCTTGCAGGGCCGGGTCGTTGGCATAGAAAAAGCGATCGCCATCCCGCAAATCTTCAAACTGCTCCTTCCAGATCGCCTGCTGCAGTTCACCAAATTCAGAACCGGGTAGGTGCTTTTCAGACACTAGACCCACAAAGGCATCCACTTGATCGACATCACCGTAAATGGCGTTCAAGCGACTTGCCAGGGTAGAGCGGCGGACACCAAAGATGCCCTCAACCTCTTCGCCTTTAGCCAGCTCTTTTAAGATTTTGTCTGCCCCCTCTTCTTCGACCTTGCCGTTCTCATCTAGAATTTTGTCAAACAGTAAAATCTCAGGATCATCAATATCTAAGCCGTAGGGCAGTTGAGCGGTCGATTCCCCCGTAATTTCAGTAAAGGACCGCACGCGGGCTAAGCCAAAGGCTTCACGCAAGTCGTTGTAGGACGCAATTCCGTGATCTCGGCCTCGTTCAACATCGATGGCCCCAATATCGGAGACAACGGTGAAGTTGTTCTCGATGCCTTGACCATCCAGCGGTCCATCAATGTTTCTCGGAATCTGAAACAGGATGCTGCGGAGCTGATTATCAATTTGCTCGTCGTTGTTGTATTGAACCGCCTCTAGACCCGCTAAAATCCCTTCCAGCCCAATATCGGTGACGAGGTCTGGGTTGCCAAAGGCAATGTTGAGCGGGACTTCAATATCGTCTCCGTCAATCAGAACCCCTTTAGCCTCTAAACCCTTGAGCTGATCTTTAGAGAGATCTTTTTTCTCCAGTGCGATATCAAAGTCGCCGTGAATCATGCTGTGGGCACGGTACCCGACGGTTGCAAATTCATTGGTGACTCTGGGATCGACGTTGGGATTGTAGCCTTGATAGGAGTCTAACTTGAGTCCTAAAGACGGTAAATAAGCTTCGTAGGTGATGTACTGTTGCTTTGCGCCAACCACCTTACGGGCGATTTGGAACTTGGTCTCTTCATCTAGGTATGTCGGTAAAGCATTCACAATTCGGTTATGTTCACGGGCAAAGAGTGTATGGGTCGCCGTCAAAGCAATATTCTCATTGGCTCGCACATCGCCCGCAATGAAGGCTTTTTCAGGTGTCCCTCGCAGTGCCCCAGGTAGATCCATCACAGGCGCAGCGGATACATCTCCACGGGTATTTGCTCTGGGCAAAAAGCCATTTACGAGCAAGAGCTTAGCGCTGTTATTAGAGAGATCACCATCGACTGGTCCTTCCCGCAGCCACTCTAGTCGTTCCTCTGTGCCCCCGTAGATAGCCCAGCCATCAATGTAGGAGCTGACAACATTATTCTGTTCTCTTGCTGAAAAATCGCCAGTCCCGGCAGCGGCTGCAGATCGCTGGAAGCCGATCTCACCTGCATCATTCTGAAATTCTTCGAGCGGGTCGAAGGGATCGAAGGCAATCGCTGCATTCTCACCCCCGGCTTCCCTAAGACCAAAAGTATGGTCTAAAAACTGGCCCCAGTTAAAGGCCCATTGGGTCACTTCACGCTCTGAGAACAGGTTGACGTGAGAATCATTAAAGATTCGATT
>JBAUJD010000018.1:0-4419 GCA_049683515.1 Thermosynechococcaceae cyanobacterium
GCATAATAGGTTGAGAAATAAAAACACTAAAGGGCCGAAAGGTAACAAAGGTGCGGGTATCTAAGACAGTTGCGCTAGCCCCGTAGGATTGACAGAACTCTGCATCGGGGACACTCTGATCAATAAACTGAACCGAGGCTACGTTCTGAGGAGTGCTATTGGTCGTAGAGCTGAAGGTGACCCCCAGAGCAATACCAAGCACAAATACGCCACCTAAGATCGCCAGTATTGTCGAAGAAAAGAGGCCTTGCTGCTTTGATCCCATGTTGCTAGACGATCTGCGTTTCATATCATTCTCTTAACTGGAGCATTGGCACATGCCCATAAACCCTTGATGTCAGCATGACGTTTTTACAATGGTTTGGTTGCGGTTCTCTCACCACGATGACAATCGCCCACTATGCTAGCGCACCTTGCCACTCCATTAGCGAGGCTTCGCTTTGTTGACTTTCAATGAACGCCCCATCCATTCTGCACCATTGAGATCGTCAATGGCAGCGTCTTCTTGAGTGTCGTCAGCCATCTCTACAAAGGCAAAGCCGCGCATTCGTCCGGTCTCGCGATCTGTCGGTAGATTCAGACGTCTGATTTGCCCATATTCGGATAGCACTTCCTGGATATCCTGTTCTGCAACCTGATACGAGAGGTTACCTATGTATAGCGTCATTTTTAGAGCGTCACCAACAAAACTATAGAGTACCTAAAATACCTCTTCTAAGACAGCCCCTGGATTTAATGGCTGTGGATTCTTCTGCGCCGACAGCCCTAGAATCGAGCTATATAAGCTGTTGTAGGCTAGAGAAGACTGTTCCCAATTCACGTCGGTCTTCATTGCTCTTTCCTGTAGTGCCTGCCAAGCGTCTTGGTAGTGATATCCTTCCCAAGCTCGGACGAGGCAGGTATACAGATCAAGAGGCTCATAGCGATCGAAGCAATAGCCTGTCCCAACTTTCAGATTGGGATCATGGTGGGTGACGGTATCCACTAGACCACCCGTGCGGCGAACGATGGGAATGCAGCCGTATCGCATGGCAATCAGTTGGCTGATGCCGCAGGGTTCAAAGCGACTGGGCATTAAGGATGCGTCTGAGCCAGCATATATTCTTCTCGAGAGTGCGTCATCATAGAGAAGCTGAACGGACATTCGACCCGGATATTTGGCGGCGAGCTGCCATAACTGGGTTTCATAGTAGCGATCGCCGGTTCCAAGGACGACGAATTGGGCGTCGGTATAGGCGAGGAAGCGATCGAGGACTTGAATGACCAGATCGATTCCTTTCTGCTCAACTAAACGAGTCACCATTGAAATAAGCCAAGCGTCTGGCAACAGGTCTAACCCTAACTCTTTTTGAAGCGCGGCTTTGTTGGCCTGTCGTTTCGACAGGCTGGTCACATCGTAGGGCTGGTGCAGTGTTGAATCTGTGGATGGGTCATAAAGGACGGTGTCTAGACCATTGAGAATACCCGTGAGCCTGTCGCCTAGGCTAGAGAGCAAACCTTCTAAACCTTCGCCATAGGCAGCGGTCTGAATCTGCTCTGCATAGGTCGGAGAGACGGTGGTCACTTGGTCTGCATATTGGATAGCCGCCGCCATTGTATTGTGAGCATCCATATACCATGGGCACCATGTGATTTGTTCGAGCCGTTCACGGGCTGGGCCTTGGTAAGCAAGATTATGAATAGTGAACACGGTGGCGATGTCGGGGGTCTGGTGCATCCAAACCGGAATCATGCCGGTGTGCCAGTCATGGCAGTGAATAATTTGGGGCTTCCAGTGATTCCAACAAAATTCGGCGGCCCCATTGGCAAAAAAGGTAAACCGCCAATCGTCATTCTCTAAGCCATAGATGTGGGGGCCATCAAAGCAGGAATGCTTGAGCAAATACAGCGGCACAGAGGTGCCTGGCAGCACAGCCTCGTAGACAGAAAACGATTCAAACATCGCAGCCCCGTCCCAAATCGGTTTTGGGGAAACTTCCAGTGTTTTAGGGAGACAACCGTAGTAGGGCAGAAATATACGAACGTCGTGCCCCATTTCTGTCAAGACTTGGGCGAGTGAGCCAATGACCACGCCCATGCCACCGGCCTTTGCGATCGGTGATGCTTCTGCGGCGACAAAAAGAATGCGCATACTGCCCCTTAATGCACTGTTAGGATGCCTTAGACCTCTAACTCTACACCGTTGTTGGGTTGAAAGATGCCTTGATCAAAGGTGCCCTGACAAAAGCACTCAAAGCGATGCGATCGCAACCCTAAATCCACCCGTGATAAACCGCTAGAAGAGGCGGAAAATATTAAAGAGACCCGCAGCACCTGTAACAGGCGACAGGATACTTCTGAAGGTATCTGAGAACGCCGTTAGTCCAGAGCGATTCACAATGACAACATCGTTATTTCGCAATGCCGGATTGGTCTCGTCATTAACAGGCTGATCGAAATTGATCTTAATATTGCGTTCCGATACGGTTCCATCAGGATTGAGGCGGATCAGCTGGACCGCACTCTTTTTAGCCCTGCTATTAATAAACCCACCAGCAGCGAGCATTGCGGTATTAAGAGGGGTATTGGGGGGAACTTTAACCACGCCGGGACTGGTGACCTCACCGACAACATTGACATCAATGGTCGCCGGTGAAAAGCTGGAAGCGGATAGCGTAATTTGCTCTTCTGCGGTTAGCCCCACTGCCTTGGGAATGACAACAGTGTCGCCCTGCTGCAGCGCAATATCTTGCTTAAGATCGCCTTCTTTCAAAAGCTTCCAAAGGTCAACATCAATCAGTTGCTCTGACCCTGTTCGACTACGACGACGAACCTGCACCTTACGAACATCTGCGTCGGGTTTAATACCACCCGCCGTTTGAATCGCCTGAGTCACCGTCGGGAATTCACGTCCGGTTATCCCGCCCGTACTTTGCCCCAGTTCACCGGCTTGGTTGATTCTTGAACTGCCGGGCCTGATGGTGTGGGGGCCGGGACGATACACTTCGCCCACAACCGCAATATTCAAAGGCTCTGAGGCCGCAGCAGAAAAGCTAGCTGAGGCAATGAGATCTGAGTCATTGAAATCTAGGCTGTCTGCTGCGGGGATGACAACCGTATCTCCATCTCTCAAGTCAATATTTTCATTAATGGCACCTTCAGTAAGAAGTTTTAAAAGATTGATGGATTGCTCACCATCAGAACGCCTGACCTGAACTTTAGATAAATCAGCAGCCTGAGTGGTCCCCCCCGCGAGCTGAATAAGCTGAGTGACGGTGGGAATTTCTTCTGGGTTATTAATAGGGTAGGTACCGGGTCGTCTCACTTCTCCTGAAATGGCGAGATTTAACGTTCGAGGTTTAACAAGGCTAACCGTAACGAGGGGGCGCTTATAGTATTGGCTATACCGAGAATTTAGCTCTGTTTCAACGGCGCCAATGGAGCGACCGGCCACCGGAACGCTACCAATGAAGGGAAGGCTAATCGTTCCATCCACCAATACAAGGTAAGGAGTGGGGAAGAGCTTGTCCTGGTTAAACATCGTGAGTTGCACCTGATCCCCTGGTCCCAGGATATAGCTGGAGGAGTTGACAACTGCGATTTGAGTGCCGTTCTCAACATTGGTCGGTTGCTCTGATTGATCCACTGCGGCCCATGATGGAGTACCCATCACTGAGACGGCTAGCGTCGCAAGGACGAGAGGTCTAAGGGAATGGGGCACGACGGAAGCATTTTTGGTGGTGATCATAAGTATTGGTGTAGATCAATCGTTAAGGGGCAGAGACGGCTTTCGGCTGGATTTAGTTTCATGTAGCCTCCACTTTGGCATATCGTTTCTCGATTTGACAATCTTGAAGGTAACGAACGCCAGATATCTGTATTTAGCAAGCCTTTTGGCCTTGGTGAGCTGAGCTTTTAGCCCCAATACTAGATAGAGTAAGTATGAAAGCCGTTTGCTCATTTTTAATCAATGTCAGTGCAACGCATTATCAATTTGCTCCGTTCAGGTGAGCCTGGACAAAGTGTCACCGTTCAGGGCTGGGTGAGAACGAAGCGAGAGCTGAAGGGGTTTGCTTTTGTTGAAATCAATGATGGCTCTTCTCTTCAGGGTCTGCAGGCTGTGCTCAATCAAGATTTGCCTGACTATGACAATGTTCTCAAGTCGCTGACGACGGGGGCCTCGGTTTCTGCTGCGGGGCTTCTGGTGGCGTCACAGGGAAAAAACCAGCGTGTTGAGTTACAGGCCCAGTCACTCCAGGTTTGGGGTGAAGCGGATGCCGAAACCTATCCGTTGCAAAAGAAAAGACACTCCTTTGAGTTTTTAAGAACCATTGCCCATTTAAGAGCGCGGACGAATACTCTCGGGTCGGTTTTTCGAGTGCGTAATACCTGTGCTCAGGCTATTCATCAATTTTTTCAAGAACGCGATTTTATCTGGAC
>JBAUJD010000019.1:0-2573 GCA_049683515.1 Thermosynechococcaceae cyanobacterium
CAGTGCTCGTTCCGCCGTCAGTGCTCGTTCCGCCACCAGTACTGGTTCCAGTCTCTGAAGAAGCTACAGAAGCTGCGTATTTCGAAACAGCGACATTACCACCCTGAAAAATTTCTATTTGTTCCTGTGTTGTTTCTCCTGCCTCTGCAAAAACTAGCGTTAAGTTCTTGTCTGCAATGCCTCGGCTATTAAAGCAAATGTCCCAATTAGATTGTTCTACACTATCTTCTTTTGCTGATAAGATTGAGACTTCTTCGTCTAATCTCAGATCTTCTTCCGCAAAGCCAGGGTCGCGAGTCCATTCAGCATCAGGTGCATCACAACTGTTGGCACGTTCAATAATGAGTTGATCATCAGAAATAGCTCTAATTCGGTATGCCGAAGTTTGCGACATTGCCTTGGCCCGAATCAACTTAATGTTGGCAGCGACTCGTTTAGTCGTATCCTTCAAAGGCTCATTGCCAAAGCTAATGCTAGGAGCTGCAATTGCGGCCAAAACACCTGTAATTGCAACAACAGCCATCAGCTCAGGCATGCTTACCCCTGCATTGTCAGCGCCTTTATATTGCCGAAATAATGAACGACGCGCATTAGCTTTTAGAAAATTCATCATAGTAGCAGTAATAACGTTGAGCGTGAAAATATAGACAGCAAAAAGTAGCACACTGATACGTGTCAAATGACAAATACAAGGCAACAAAATGTCTGACTTTGCAGAAAGAGCTAATCTAAAGTGGGTTAACTAGCTGCACAAAAGACGGTGAAGACTATCTTAATAACATCTTATTCAGGATTTTTGGAAGTGTCCTCAGTATGATCTCGGAGACGTAAACAGAATGTAGGCCTACCCTAAAAATCATCACAGAAGCAAATAAACGCGGCTCTTGCATTAATAGTTCCCTCTCGCTTTGTAAAGTTTGTCATTCGCCCTCAAATTTGCCTAGAAATGGCTCGAAGACCAGCCGAGACAGCCTTTTGATGCATGATTGAAAGAAAGTGCAGTCTCCCCAAGCCCATATATAGAGAAGCCTCTAGAGTCAAGGGCTGTCATGATGGGGGAGTGCTTTGCGTTTGGCGATGGGTGTCTGTCTAGTACAAGAACAGCTACTATAGTGAGCAAGAACACTATTTTTATCTGATTAGCTAATATTTCGTCTTAATAACATTTTTTCATGGGTATTCAGCCAGAATTTAGCCACAAATACCAGAGACGACAAAGTGATGCAGGCTTTGCCCTACCCGTTGCCATCGGCCTTGGGTTAATCATGCTGCTGCTCGGTGTGACCATGATTGTTAGATCGCAAAACGATCAGGTCAACGCCTCAGCCCAAAAAGCCACGGCTGAAAGCCTTGCGGCAGCAGAAGTCGGCGTCAGCAAAGTTCAGGCATTTTTGAATCTCTACCGCGTTCTAGCCACTGTCCCCAATACCGGCTCATCAAGTTGGGCTAATCGAGCTAGCATTAATGTCAACAACATCGTTAATGCAAGCTGCAGCGCAGGTAATGTTGAAGATGATCGCGATGCCCTTTACTCCACAAGCAGCGGCGACTGGTTTAATGTCGATCCCAGTGACACAGCCACTCCCCCTGCCCAAGGCCAATTTCGGACTGTGAGTTACCTCTACAACCCTACTAATAATCGCGGTACTTTAACCGTTCAAGGCAAGGTTAATGCAGGGCAACCAGGGGAATCGGTGGCTCAAGTCCAGGTCGAGATTCCGGTTCAAGCTAGCCCTTCAGTAACCGAGCAAGCAATACCGCTTTGGGTCAAAGATTCTATTACAGGTACCCCGACGATTAATGGCCCAGTCATGGGTCCCTGTACACTCAGCGACGTATCTTCAGCAACCAGCGTCATTCGAACGAATTTGATGATGCCTGCCCCACCCGCAGATCCCTCAATTCCGCTACCCAGCAACCCATCATTAGCGCCGACGAACCCTAGTAAACCACTGGGCGATCTCGACCCAGACGATAAAACTATTTCGCCATACTCCATTGCAAATTTAAATCGGTCTTTCACTATTCTTAGTGGCTCTGAGGTCAGAATTTGGACAAGTGGAGATATTGACTGGAGAAATCAGTATGTACAGTGCGTTATCAATGACGCGACTCCTGCTATTGCCTGTCCGCCAGGCGACCCATTCAAGGTGACGGTCTACGCTTCAGGCTCTGGTACATTACTGCTGGATAGTAAGTCTGTCCTTTGCAATGTTCACTTCTACGCTCCTGGGTATGATGTCAAGTTCAGCGATGGTGGGCCTCCTGCTAAAAACTGTGGAACGGTTAATAGCAAGGGCCAGCCCATTGAGATCAGTGGAACGTTTTGGGTCAATAGCTGGGAGGGCGATACTGGCTGGACAGACCCAGGTGGAGGAACATCAGGCTCCATTGCCCTAGATCAGTCAACGGTTACCCAAAAAATTACGCTACCGCCACTGATTGAACCCATCGCCCGATGGGAACGGCAAGAAGTTAAGTAAGTCCCTAAGGCTGTCCTCTAGAATGCGAAATATATATTCAGTAACAGAAACCACTGACGGCCCCCTAAATCCCCCACTTGTGGGGGACTT
>JBAUJD010000020.1:0-6052 GCA_049683515.1 Thermosynechococcaceae cyanobacterium
CCGGACCAACCAATAAAGACGAACCGATCACGCTTGAGCCAGTCGTCGAGGACGTCAAACCATCCTCGCTCCTGACCGCGTCCGACTGCTATGGTCATGGACAATTCTCCGAATGATAATAATGGCAATGATCACAAACAGAATTCACTGCTTGCCGAGCAGGAAAGATAATGGCTCTTTGGCAAGTATGAACCGTAATAAACGATTATTTACGTTTCTTTATGATTTGTACTGCTTCTCATTATATAGAGAAGTTCTAAGATTTTCATCCAGTCAGGGGGATTGAGTCACTCCAAGACCGCCACATCCTCAGATGTCGGGGGGTTGGGGCCGAATCAAAAATTAATCTAAAGTTGTCAGGTTCTCATAATTGAAGGTCTATCGGGGTGTTTTTAGAGAGGTGCGCCCGTCGAGAAGGGCTGCAGTTGTATCCACCACGATTTGAGTAGAGCCTCGAAAGAAGGTGCGATCAAAGGTGGAGGGAACATCGCTGCGCTGATGATAGTGAGGGTTTCGCAGAAAGGCGGTGTTGGTTACCATCACGGCCCCAACATTTTTGTACCAAAAAGGGGTGTGATCGCTGAGTAGCAAAATAGGGGACAGGATGCCCTTAACGGGAACGGGAACGGTGACGGTTTTAGGAAGACTCGGATCTGGAGCCTTGAAGGCTTCCAGTAGTGGCTTGTGCTCTGCATCTCCGACCACGGCGAGAAAATCGCCAACGTCGCTGGGTAGCGTAATCGAGAGGCCAGGGGCTGGTTTTTGGCACCCTAAGGTGTGGCAGGCGTAGCCCAGCATTTCTAAAACCACGACACCCTCTACATTTTCTAGATTCTGAGCCTGTTCTGCATAGGCGTAGCTACCCACCAAGCCTGCTTCTTCTTGGTCAAACAGAACAATTTGGAGAGTTCGGTTACTTGAGCGTTCTCCTAAAAGCTGTGCGACTTCTAAGGCCGCAGCAACACCGCTGGTATTATCGTCTGCCCCTGGCGATCCCCTGACGGTATCGTAGTGCGCTCCCACTAAGATTTTTCCTGCGTTAAGATCAGCGTCTGGCCGCTGAGCAATGAGGTTGATGCCCGTGTCGAAGACCTGCTCACTGACAACCCAGCCGTCGGCCTGTAGAAATTGGGTGAGATAGGTGCGGGTCCGTTTGCGATCGCCCTCTGTAAACCGCTCAAAGTTCAGCTTCTCCATATGGCCCATGAGTCGATCAATACTCACTGGGGGGGTCGGCTGCTCCACGATTACTTGAGGCGAGGGAGTGGCAGCGGATTCGGATGTTGACACGGGTGTTGAAAACTCTGGTGCAGGTAAACGTTGACAGGCGAAGAGCGTTAAAGAAAGGGCGAGTATAAATAGTCCCAAACCTCTTATCCATTGAGATCGATTCACCCATTTCCTCCAAGATTGAATTGCTATACCTTCTGAAGGAACTCAGACGATTGAGGCGTCGAGATCGTGCCCATCCTCAACATTAAAGATAGCCAAACATTAAAGTTAGGTCTGTGGCCTTGCCATCACTTCTTGCCCCAACTGGGCGCGACTCCCCCAGGGCTGAAGGGCAGAGGGCAACTGCCAGTGTTTCCAGTTGAAGTCATCTTTTGCGGCCCAGGCTAAATCCACAACGTCGGGAATATGGGCTGAGTTGCTGTAGCTCAGGTCCGCTCGATACTCCGCGACAATTTCAGGATCTTGCTTCATCTCTGGGGACTGCAAATAGAGCACCGCGCATCGATAGCGCTGCTGCCAGCCCGTGACGGCAGACTCCAGTTTTTCCGTGGAAGTAGTATTGCAGACAACAGCCGCACAGCTCCACCACCAGGCTGCAACAACCCACTGAGGCAGACTCAGATCGTTGGAGATCGCATCTTCCCAGAGCAGATCGTGGCTGGTCACTAATTCAGTGATGTGGGGGCAGGTGATGATGGAGTTGCGATCGCACTTCCAAATCGGCGCTGGGGGCTGTTGTTCGGGCCTTTTATCACGCCAGGTTTGCATCAGAGCATCAATCTGCTGATTTTGAGACTCCGCCACTGGCTGATCAGAAGACCAGTTTCGATCCGATAGCCCCTCCGGGAAGAACATCTCTAGCTTTAGCAAAATCGACGATTGTTCAGCCGTTAACAAATCCTGAGACACAAAAACTTGTAACGGAATCGGGACTGTATCGCTCGAAAGGAAAGGCATCCAAATATATCCTGCAAAAAACGAAATAGCGCCCCTTGACCCTAGCAATGCTAATGCTGAAGGCGGCTTAATATAGTTAATATCTTAAACTGCAGCACTATTTCCTATGACCCCTCAGAAAAACACATCCCCCAAAAGTTCCCTCAAGCCAGAACATCTGGCTCGACTCCGAGCAGAGGCCAAAGCGCCCTTCAAAGGGCTAAGGCAGTTTATCTACGCAGCCTTTGCCGCCTCAGCACTGTTAGGGGGCTTCATTTTCTTCTTTAAGCTCTTAGCAGGAGAAGATTTTAGCACCACCTTTTCTAACCTGATGGTGCAGCTAGGCGTGTTTGGCCTGATGGTGGGGCTGCTGTGGCTAGAGAGATCGAGTCCCTCGGGCTAATCTAGCTAAAAAAACAGCTTAAATCATGCGTTGCTCAATTGCCCAACGAGCCAGTTCAGTGCGGTTACTGAGGCCCGTCTTACCCAACATATTACTGACGTGACTTTCCACGGTACGTTGACTGACACTTAAGCTTGCCGCAATCTCGCGGTTTGACATCCCCTTTGCCACCAACTGAATCACCTTTTGCTCGGTGGGGGTCAAATCCACGTCAAAGGGTACGTTAATCGAAACTTCGCCTTCGATGGGAGAATTTTGCTGCAGCAGCATCCGGGCCGATTGCTTCAATGAAGCTTCAATTTGAGCCACCAACTCATCTGGCTCAAAGGGCTTGACCATATAAACATCAGCCCCAGTATTGAGACCCGTGACGCGATCTTGAATTTGTCCCTTCGCAGATAAAAATAACACCGGTAGCCAATTGGTTTGGGGATTCTCTCTCACCCGCTTTACAAATGAATAGCCATCCATCTCTGGCATCATCACATCACAAATAATCAGGCTGGGCAGATCTTGCTCCAGAACCCTCAAAGCTTCACGGCCATTCTTTGCCGTTACCACCTCATAGCCCCGCAATTCTAGATAGTCCTTGACGAGCAAAATAAGATTGGGATCATCGTCAATCAGCAACAGTTTATTTTGTTCAGTGGTGCTTAAGTCTGGCATCTCAGGGTTCCAATCAGGGGTCTATATTACGGATTAGTTTGCTCTAAACAATTGGATAATATCGTCTGAACGGTTCACTCACGATAGGTGAATTTATGCAACATTACAGAAATAAATTCAACGGCCTTGACTCTAGCTCTTATTGTGACCTAAGACATTACATTCAGGTTATTACTCTCGGATTTTTTAAGAACTTCAAGCTGGGACCAGACCTGATTGAGGAGTGGCTCTAAACCCATTTTCGCGACAGCAGAGATGGTCAACACAGGGGTTGAGCTAACCTGCTGAACTTGTTCCACAGTATGCCCCAATTGTTCGGGCAACAGTGCATCGGCTTTATTTAGCACCACAATCTGAGGGCGCTGGGCGAGATCGTGATCATAGGCCTGTAGCTCTTGCTGAATCGTCTGATAGTTCTGAACCGGATCTTCTGCTGTCCCATCAATGAGGTGAATGAGCAGCCGGGTCCGTTCGACATGACGCAAAAAGTCATGGCCTAGCCCCGTCCCTTCATGGGCACCGGCAATTAATCCGGGAATATCAGCAAAGACAATGCCGTCTCCTTGAGGATGGGGAACAACGCCTAAGTTAGGAATCAACGTGGTGAAGGGATAGTCTGCAATCTTAGGCCGAGCTGCCGACAGCACCGCAATCAGAGTTGATTTCCCGGCGTTGGGCAGCCCAATAATGCCCACATCTGCCAACAGCTTCAACTCAAGGCGGAGATGAAAGTCTTCACCCAAGAGTCCCGGTAGGGAATGCTCAGGGGCGCGATTGCGATTGCTCAAGAAAAATTTATTCCCTAACCCCCCTTTACCGCCTTTGGCAACGGTTAGAGTCTGCGCTGCCACCGTCAAATCTCCCACCAATGCACCGGACTGGGCATCATAGACAGCAGTACCGCAGGGCACTTCAATGACGCGATCTTCACCCCTAGCCCCGGTGAGATTCTTGGGTCCGCCTTTGCGCCCGTCTTGGGCGGCAAAGATATGGGCATATCTAAAATCTAATAGGGTTTGTAGATTGGGGTCCGCTCGCAGGATTACGGCCCCACCATTACCGCCATTGCCCCCTGCTGGTCCCCCTGCTGGCACATACTTCTCGCGACGAAAGGCAACCATACCGTCTCCGCCTTTGCCGCCTTGAACCTGAATTTCTGCTTGATCAATAAATCGCATTAGAGGCCATTTTCACTATTTCTATTTTGATTGTAATGGCTAGTCCTATCGCGAATTAGCAAAGAGTGAGAGAATTCATGCCTCTGCAGCAATCTGACTGACTGTAGATTAATTCGGCCACTGGCTAATTTTGGTTGCCAACTCGGCAAAGGCAATCTTCAGCTCACTCAGTTTCGAGAGATAGGGCTGCCCCTGACGAGTGGCTTGCTCAAGCTGCGCTGCGAGTTTCTGAAACCGCTCGGCTCCGATACTGCCGCTGGCCCCTTTGAGATGATGGGCTTCTTGATAGATTATGTCTAGATTTACCACTGTGTTCTCCTCTGAGAGAGAACGGGTGGCTGATTTTTCAGGACGGTCTGTTGCAGATGCGATCGCAACATCAATGGCGTCTAGATGCTGCTGGGCATCGACCATAAACAAATTGAGTAGCTCTTGTTCAAACTCAATCTCTCCACCCGAATATTCCTGCAATCGACTACGGTTGATCGGCTCAGAGCGGTTCATGAGGGTTCAAAGATGGCGGCAAGCATAATCGGCGAGGGAGCAACACCTAGTCTATGGCGAGGGATTAAGCTGAGCGGGTGAACTTGACGGAGCGGACGAACTCACTGGAGCGGTCTCAACAGACGGGTGCCGAAAGACACTGTAGGTCAGGCGAGAAATCGTGCGAATCAGCTCCTGCGCCCTCGGATCATTATGGGGACGTTTCATCATGACGGTGGCAACATAGCGTTGACCATTCGGGGTTTCAATCAGACCGGTATCCCCCACCACTGAACCAATATCTCCTGTTTTGTGGGCGATGGTGGCGTCAGCTTCTAGCCCTCGGGGCAGCAACGTTCTTGTTTTTGTGGTTCGCATGATTCTCAAGGCGTGGTCGCGGCTACCTAGAGACAACAGTTCGCCCCGGCTGAGCTTGAGCATCAGCATCGAGAGATCTTTGGGACTAATGGTATTGGTCCCCTCTAAATCTGGCAGTGGATTGCGAATGTCGGTGTGGGTCAGCCCCCAAGCCCTGAACTTTTCGTTGAGATGATCCGCGCCACCCAATGCATCAATCAGCATATTTGTGGCGGTGTTATCGCTGATCGAAATCATTTTTTCCGCCGTTTCCAAGGCGGTGAATTGCGTCCCCGGCTTTTGGTATTGCATCGTTCCAGACTCGGTTGCGATCAAGTCGGGTCGCATCACCAGCTTGTCGTCTAAAGAAATATCGCCTGCATCAATGGCCTGAAAAAAGGCCACCAGCACCGGTACTTTGATCGTACTCGCAGCAGAGAACGGCTGGTCTCCGGCAATATCGAGTGTGGCACCGGTTTCCGCGTTCAAGAAAAACATCCCTGGGGTTAACCCTTTTTGTGCGGCGGCTAGGGTCTCAATCTTAGTCTTGAGTGTATTGAGTGCCTGTTGCTGGGGGTCATCCGCGCGGGCCATTACAGGCTCTTGAGCCAGTGCAGGAGAGGAACTTGATGGAGAAGCCGCCGCCGCTACTGGTGGAGAGACCTCTTGTAATTGAGGCCGGAGCATTGACTTGGGGCCAGGATCTGCGATCGCAAGAACGGTACCTGCGATCGCCCCCACACCTAGGCCCACCACGACTAACCGGATCGGGTAAAAGAAGGGGGTACGCTTGCTG
>JBAUJD010000021.1:0-1681 GCA_049683515.1 Thermosynechococcaceae cyanobacterium
AAACCTGGATTCAAACTGCCCAATCCCCCATCCCCCCCAACGATCGCAACCCACTCAAACTGATCGAAACCCCCAGAACCCTATCCGCAGCAGATCGTTCCTTACTCGCCAACCTCCAACTCATCACCCAGATGGCCCTGATCATCAGCCCCCCAGTCCTCTGGCTAGGCATGACACAACTCCTCAACCTGCAAAAGTCACCCATCATTATCATCACAGCCATCGGCGTGGCCCTACTCGGATTCATCCTATCCAAAACCCTCCAATTCACCCCCGGCTTCGGCTTCCAGACCCTGCAGCGTCAGCTAGAAGCTCCCCTCAAAGCAAATGGCATCGATCTAAACGCACAAGCATTCATTTCCCTCTCCCCCGATCGCACCCCCCAACGCTACGAAGGGCTATGGTTTTGGGATGTCGGTCATCTGTCGCTCAACGGTCCAGATCTGGTTTATCAAGGCGACCTCGACCAGTTCCGACTCCCCGCCGCCAACATTACCTCAATTCACTGGGGCAGAGGCATCCCTGGCGAGTGGCCCTCATTGAGCTTGTACATTGATTGGCACAATTGGCAACAACAAACCCAAGGCACCTGGCGCATAGAATTTCGATCCCCCAAATTCCACCAGACCGCCCAGGCAGTGGCGCGTCAGTGGTACGACAGGCTTCAGAACTGGCAGCACAGCACCCCTAATACGCCAACATCAGAACCGCTAACGACCCTTGAACTGCCTCAGCAATATCCTGCTCACATGGGTGAACGCCCGAACCTCTGGACGAAACTGCAGCGATGTTTAGTGAGTCTTTTCACGATTGAACTGCTTGGCATTACCCTTGGCATGGTGTTGAACTTAGATCGCCCAGCCATCTACCTAATCTGCTGGGTTGGTCTGATCGGTGCCGTTGCCGCTCGTTTACCTGAATGGCGATAAGCCCCCCTAAACCAAAAAACGTACCGACCTGACCCCGAAATAACCTATCCTGTGGACTATCGTGAGCCAATGCCACTACATCTAGAAGCTTAATCATTCCTGTATCTCATTACCCTTTTTGACTGATCGATACCTAGACTTCAACAGCCCTGGGCTGAATCATCTTCTGCTACAGGTATTTGATCTGGTGGCAGCGTCACCACTTTGCCGTCACGCCACACCGCAATCGATTCGCCTAACCTTCGGTGCCGATCAAGCGCTTTTGCGATCGCAACTTTCACCCCATGATCAATTTTCTGATGAAGGATCTCCATCTCTTGCTCAGTCATTGGCTCCTCCGTAAATCTGCTGCCACGTTTCTGCGCTATAAATGCTGAATTCCTTTCGGATGGCTTTTGCGAGCCAACTCATTGGATTTTTATGCACAGATGCTTCCCTAGATGCTTAAATTACCAGAAGAATGCACAAAAAAAGCAATAGGACGTATTCATGATTGGGGTAGGGCTAAACCTGTCAAACGCAATAATCAACAGTACTTGGACGAGCTGGGCCACAGCACCGATTACCTTAGCAACAGATGCGACTACCGAAGCTCCCCGGAGCGTTGTGCAAGCGTCGCTAGAGGCAATTTTATTAGGCCTAGTTCAGGGTATTACAGAATTTTTACCCCTTAGCAGCACCGCCCACCTTTTAATCGTGACGCAGGCACTGGGCTGGGACGATTTAGGCCAAAAGTATTTTGTCGATGCGAT
>JBAUJD010000022.1:0-2339 GCA_049683515.1 Thermosynechococcaceae cyanobacterium
ACGCTGTCTCGAACGATTTTGCAGCTCGTGCGACCGACTTCGGGATCGGTTATCTTTGATGGGACTGATTTAACGGGCTTGAGTGACGCGCAGGTGCGTGGCTATCGGCGAGAGCTACAGATGATCTTTCAAGATCCGTTGGCTTGCTTGAACCCTTTAATGACGGTAGGCAAAGGGATTGCGGAACCGCTGCTCATTCATGCCTTAGCGACGCCAAAGACTGCTCCTGGCAAGGTAAACGCCATGCTAGAGCGGGTGGGGCTAACGCCTGCAGAGGACTATATCCATCGGTATCCGGGGGATCTATCGGGGGGGCAACAGCAGCGGGTTGCTATAGCACGTGCCTTGATTACTCACCCGAAACTGGTGATCTGTGATGAGCCTGTGAGTATGCTCGATGCCAGCATTCAAACCCAAGTCTTAGAGCTGATGAAAGAACTCAAAGAGGAGTTTGATCTCACCTATTTATTCATTACCCATGATCTTTGGGTGGCGAGGTTTTTTTGCGATCGCATCGCTGTGATGAACCAAGGTAAAATTGTCGAGATTGGCTCCACCCACCAGATTTTCACAGCGCCCCAGCATCCCTATACTCAGACTTTATTAGGTGCCGCTCCGCAGCTAGCAAATGTGCAGTGATCTAGAAGCTAGTTTGCTTCCTTAGAGGCGAATGTAAGGGATTAGCAATCTGTGTGGAAGGAATAGTGATTGAGGCGGATAACATCGCACAATTTCTCCAGGATCTTTTTGGGGCGCTCAATCCTTGGAGAGTCTAAAGGTAAAGTGAAGATATTGAGGTGGGTCACCAAAAAAGTTGACGAACAAAATACTGAATATATCCGTCTATATCGCTCATTTAGAGATATAGACAGACTTTCATCCTGCTATATAACCAAAAAAGAAATATGGCTGGACACTTTCCACCTATATGGCCTGTTGGGCTATGTAGGTGGAGTGAATCCGCCTATATGACAAGACTCACGATATGGATGGACAATTATCGGCCTATATGCCAAATTGGGTGATATAGGTGGATAACAGTCCGCCTATATTGCTTATCAAGCTAAATGGGTGGATGTTGTCCGTCTATTTAGAGTTGGGCTGAATCCATTTGTTCCGATACACAGGAGAGAATGACTGACCTATTTGATGATAAATTGCTTAGCGACTTTGTCCAAAACTTTTACGGATATGGGAATTACAGTGGACAGTTCTGGTTTATTGGTATGGAAGAAGGTGGTGGAAACTCATTTCCAGAAATCAATACCAGACTCACCGCTTGGGCTAATCGAGGTAAAAGTGAACTCGAAGATTTAGCAGAATACCACAATGATATTGGGGTGATGAATTGGTTCACTGACAAACCTAAACTTCAGCCAACTTGGAACAAATTAATCAGAATCTTGTTAAGCAGTAGTGGCAAATTACCTACAACTGAGCAAGTGCGTGAATACCAGAAAACTTTATTAGGAAGACTAATTGGCGATACCTCCCTTTTAGAACTGCTGCCTTTACCTTCACCGTCAATAGGACAATGGCTATACGCACAGTATTCCCAGTTACCTTATCTGGAAGATCGAGAAGCCTATAGACAAGAGTGTATTGAATTCAGAATCACACACTTGCAAGATCGAATTAACCAATATCGGCCCAAAGCAGTGATCTTCTACAGTCTAAGCTATCAAGAATACTGGAAGAAGATCGCTGGCGTAGATTTTCATCAAAATTCTGCCAAAATTTATTTTGGTCGCAACGAATCAACTTTGTTCGTCATGACAAAACACCCAGCAGCGCAAGGTGTGACTAGCGATTATTTTCATCAGGTTGGGCAACTGATTGCTACTAGCTCTACCGAACCTACAAAGAGCTAAAACATGAGAAATAACGAGCTTATTCAAAAATTCATCAAAATTGAGAAAGGGGAGAGCGAAACTGTAATCCTTGTTTGTTCATTAGAGTGGAAAAGTCCTTATGAACCTGTATCAAATTGGAAAAAAGTAAAAATTTTAGAAATAAATTCTTTAAAGTCCGAAGTTGATATGCAAATCAACGAAATTCTAAACGACGAGCGTTATTTTCGTTTTTGTATAGATTGTGGAGAGTGCAATCTAGCTGGTCACACAATAATGCTTCAGGAAAAAAGCATCTGTCATAGCTGTGCTGAAAGAAATCATGGCGTTGTATTCTAAGATTGAACTAGCTACTCCACCCCAACATAGTCCCTGAGGTAGACCGAGTCAATAAGTAAAACTGAAATTTATTGAATTGTCGAATTTCCATATAATATTCAGCCAAGTTAATTTTACCAACCGTTGAGGCAGGATCAAATCTACCTCAAC
>JBAUJD010000023.1:0-1820 GCA_049683515.1 Thermosynechococcaceae cyanobacterium
CTGAAAAGGGGAGATAGGCATCAAAATCGGTGTAGCCGTCAGAGTTAGGTTTTGCAAAGTGGCGCAGGTATTGTGTCCAAGTTGTGATCAGTATGGGCTTAAAAAGTTCAGCACCATCTCGGATATCTTCGGTAAAGCCGATGAAGCCTGCGACGGAGGTACTGACGCCATCAATGGGGCGACTGCCTCTGTCTACCTCTTCTACGTATACGCCGGGCGCTGAATAATCTAATCTAGCCATGGAATTACTCCGTATTTACTGTGGTGAATAAAGTTTGAAGCCTTTGATGGAATCTTTATGAAGGCATCAGAAAGATTTCCTTGGGGGTGTCGATTTGCTGATCGACTAGAACACTGCAGTTCTGCGCCTGGTAACCAAAGCGCTTCAATTGCAAAACGTAACTGCCAGCTCTCAGGTTCTCAAAAAAGAACAATCCTTCTGGATCGGTCGTGACAGCCTTCTCAGTGCCTTCGAGCATGACTTTCACTTTCTTGATCGGCCTTCGAGTAAGTTGATTTTTGACCAGACCTGCGATCGCAACCCGACGCGCTGCTAAGTCTTCGCCCATAGAACCCGGAAATCGATTGCTTTCTCCCAAGTGTCGTTCGACAACCAAAGGAACGGTAGTCTTTTTCCAAGGATTAAACGGAACTGTGACGGTTAAATAAATCGCGGGACGGATAGGAGCAGAAAGAGAACTCCATAAACTGCCAATATCGATGGGTGGATCACGAGAGAGAGAAATCGGTAAATCACCATAGCCCTGCAGATCTGAGGCAAAAAACTCTTCTCGTAAAACCTGATGGCGCATGAGCAGAGAAAGGACTTCAGAAAACAAGCGATGTTCACCGAGTACCGTCTGATCACGAACCGTTAGCAAGATAGAAACATCAAACCAACTGGCTCCCTGCTGAATACTGGCAACAGGGCGTCCACCTTCGTAGTGGCGCTCAACTTGACGCCCCATTAAAGGCATTTCTCGACTAGCTCGCACATCGTACAGGTGAAGATTTAAGGAGGAGCCTCTTCCCGTTTCCCGCAGAAATGTAGAAGGATGGTTAAAGTCAATTTGCTCAGTACTGGCGAGGGCCGTACCGTTGGCTAAGATTTCTGCAAGGGTTTGGAGAAGAGAGTTCAGCATATGCAAGTACTAATGTGCTTTGACATCATCAAGATAAAGGCAATCTTCTTAGAAAAAACTAGACCTTTGTTTGAAATAGATCTCTACTGACTGACTCATCAATCAGGGATCTCAGTAGAAGCCCTTGGTCTTTTAGTCAGACTCTACTCCTTGAGAGCTATTTGACTTTCTACCCTTAGATGAGATTGCGCGATCGTATTGCTGCTCAACTGAGGATCTAACTTTCCGTTCAACAGACGAAGTAAGACTATATCGAAATCGAGATAGCATATTGCCAAAAATTCTTTGAATAAAACGCTCAATGTATTCCATAGTTTTTAGCCTTGATTGAGAAGTTTTTAGATATTTTCTTCAACAACATAAGCATATAAATATGGGCAAGCTAAGACATTAGACTTAGGTAGAGGCTTGAGGGAAAATAGATTTATAAATAACTTAAAAAGATAGAGGAAACCATTTAATCTCTTTCATAAGACAAATTAAAATCTCTAGCTCAGCCTCTCATCTTTAGAGATCTATGCCTTATCCACAAATCCTACAATTCATAAAAGGAGTGGGGTCTAGCCACCCTTTTTTAAGGGGGGTTGGGAGGATCTCTTCTCAGAGGCTGTATGAAAAGTATTAAATGTGCTGCGTTGGCCCCCTAAATCCCCCATTCTGGGGGACTTTGAACTTCAG
>JBAUJD010000024.1:0-7173 GCA_049683515.1 Thermosynechococcaceae cyanobacterium
GTCAAAGAGCAGAGCCATTACAGGATCAAGATCACGCAATGAACGGATAGCGATCACGGTTACGGTCAATACTGCGTAATAGATTAGAGGGGAATTGATAAGTCGATGAACGTCGCTTTATCAAGCTTTTGTAGACAAATGGTTCACCAACAGAACGTTTGGTGAGACGGGGTAGAGAGGGTCATGCTGAAAAATATGCGTTTTCAAATTCAACAGGTTGTTAAAGTGACAGCCCTTCTTGTTGCTGCGGGTCTGATGGTACAGAGCCTGCCGAGTTGGGCTGGATTCAACCCTAAAAATAGAGAAGCCCGTCGTCCCGGTAACCGACGTCCCGGCGGCACTCGCTCAGATTGCAAGACCGATACAACACCATCGTTAACCCCGTTAGTGCCTGCGAGTAATTGGGGTTTGACGATCTCACCTTATCCCACCTTCCATTGGTATATGCCCACAGGCAATAACCATCCTAGAGCTGAGTTTGCCCTCTACAAAGTGACCAATGCAGACGAGATTGGCACAGAAGGATTTGTGCGCGCAGAGGAAGAGGTCTACAGTACTCAGTTTCAAATTAATCAGCAGTCGGGTATTGCAAGCCTGACCCTACCATCTGAATCGACGCTATCTCCGTTAGAGGTCAACCAGGAATATTACTGGCAGGTCAAGTTACTCTGCCCCGATGAGACGGGCGAAGACTCTGTCGTTAGTCAATATGTAGAGGGCTGGGTCACTAGAGTCAATCCCAGTGCCGGACTTGCAGAAAAGCTTAAACAGGCACAGCCCATCGCACGAATTGATCTTTTTGCCGAAGATGGCCTCTGGAATGATGCGCTGACGCAATTAACGACGCTCCAGCGGATTTATCCTGAAGACGCACAGCTAAAGCAGGAATGGACAGCGCTTTTTGATTCTGAGTACGTTAATCTCTCTAAGATTCCACCCAAGCTGATTAATCAGCCTGAATAAAAGCTGCTTAGTAATCCATCTGATTGCTCTGGAATGAGGAAGGTTCCCTCGCTAATAAAGCAGTTGCTTGGCTTCGGAATCTAGACAGTGGTAGAACAGTACAGCAGTCCTGTAACGTTTCTCATTGCATGAGCTACTATATCTCACCCCGTTTTCTCGATAAGTTAGCGGTCCATATCACCAAAAATTTTATGGATCTGCCAGGGGTAAAGGTACCGCTCATCCTTGGGATTCATGGCCGCAAAGGAGAAGGGAAGTCTTTTCAGTGCGAGCTGGTCTTTGAAAAAATGGGGATTATTCCCGTCCGTATGTCTGCCGGAGAGCTAGAAAGCCCTGATGCTGGCGACCCCGTGCGACTGATTCGAATGCGCTACAGAGAGGCAGCGGAGCTGATTCGGGTGCGGGGCAAAATGTGTGTTTTGCTCATTAATGATTTAGATGCTGGCGCAGGCCGCGTGGATCGGATGACGCAGTACACGGTCAATACCCAGTTGGTGAACGGCACGCTGATGAATATTGCCGATAATCCAACGGATGTACAGCTCCCCGGTAGCTATGAAACGGAGCCGATCCATCGAGTGCCAATTATTGCGACGGGAAATGATTTTTCGACGCTGTATGCACCTTTGGTTCGCGATGGTCGGATGGAGAAGTTTTACTGGCAACCCAGTCTTGAGGATCGGATCGGCGTGGTCAGCGGCATCTTTGAACCGGATGGGCTGTCGGCCACTGATGTTGAGCGGTTGGTGGAGGCGTTTCCGCAGCAGTCTTTGGACTTCTTTGGGGCGTTGCGATCGCAACTCTATAACAAGCAAGTCCGCGAGTTCATCAACAAAGTGGGTTTAGGTCAAGTCTCAACCCACCTTGTCAACAACCCAGGTCTACGTCTCCAGTTCGACAAAAACCAAGTCGGTCTTGCCCAGCTCATTGAGATCGGTGAAAATCTCCAGCAAGAACAAACCCAGCTCCAAGAAACTCGCCTTGCCGGAGCCTACTTTTCAGGGGCAGAGTCATCGAATGCGGGCATAGGAAGAAACCGCTCGTCTGCATCGCCCCCAAAGCACACCCAGATTCAGGAGCAGGCTGTACCAGAACGCTACGTTCAAAATAGCCACAGCGCTAGCCCTCAAGAAGGGTGGCCGGACACGATCTCGGTGGCAAACATTGAACAGCTTCTGCAAAAAGCGATCTTGCAAGGCGGACGGCTCACCCTAGAAGTCGCTCGTCCCCGCGAAAAATCGAACAATGTCTGGCGAACCTGGCCCTGGCCTCAGACCCCTGAAAATGCCACCCAAGCTCTAGCGGGTATCAAGGCTTGCCTGCAGGAACATCCCCACAGCTTTATTCGGCTGATTGGCTACAACCGGCAGACGCAAACCCGTTTGCTTGAAGAACTGATTGTGCGGCCCTAGCCTTGATACACGTTAGTTGGTATGGAGCCTTTATTCTCTCCGCTTCCACCACCGACTGGAGGCATAATCATCAATTCTCCTGTGGGGTTGCGCTCCATCGCCACATCTTTGTTCGCCATGCATAACTTGTAAAACTGATCATGGCTCAGCGTGGTTAAGGAGTCTAGATTGAGGGTGATGGCAGTCATGGCTTTGAGTTGCGATCGCATTTAACCCTATTCTATGGGCCTACAATCAATTCAGCCGCTACGCCACACACTAGCAACGGCTTTGCAATGGCAATAAAGAGGTCTGAGAGAATTGAATCTCTTGCTCTAGTGACGTTTGAACTCTGGACTGGCAAGAAGCACTTGCTCAGCAGGTGATACAAAAGGGTGGGGGTGCGACCAAGAAACAGGTCTGTAAACTATTAATGCGAGCCACCGCTGTAAGGCCCGTTGTTTGCAATAATCACATAAGATTAACAATTGTTCCAAGGTATGAAGGAGATAAGCAGTTGTTCACACCAATATTAATGACCGCCGTCGTTCGCGCTGTTGACTGGAGTCCTAACGTGGCTGTCGTCATGATCGCCTGCAACGTCTTAGCGATTGTGCTTGCAAAACTAACGGTCCAGAAGCCCAACGAAGGTCCTGCTGCTCCAGCCGCTAGCTTCTTCGGCGGCTTTAGCCTCGGTGCCGTAATTGGAACCCTATGTCTGGGTCATGCCTTTGGCGCGGGTGCAATTTTGGGTCTAACCCAAATTGGAGCACTCTAAACAGGGCACTTTAGATTTAAGATTTCATTTGCCTCCTTGTGTTGTTTGAATCCGCCAGAGACTTCGGTCTCTGGTTTTTTATTGCTCAAGCAAACTAAATGATCAATGTCCTCTGATTTCGACGGTTTCGCTAGATCAGGAGAAGGCGACCATCACTGGTGATGCAGCTTGCTACTTGGGAAACGTCAGGTGTTAAGCAAGAAGAGCATTGAATAGGTAGCCGATGCTAATGATGCCTAGAGTCATTATGCTAATGAAAACAGCTAAGAGCTGAGGACGCAGAACCTTTTTCAGGATCACCATTTCAGGAAAGGAAAGAGCCGTTACAGCCATTGTGAATGCTAAGACCGTGCCAAGGGGCATTCCCTTGTTGACTAGGGCTTCGGTAATCGGCATTACCCCTGCGATGTTGGCATAGAGCGGGACACCTAAAACAACCGCAACTGGAACGGCTAAAGGGTTGCTCGATCCTGCTAGCCGCGTCACTAAAGTCGTTGGCGCGTAGCCGTGGATTCCTGCACCGATCGCAATCCCAATGACCACGTATAGCCAAACGGATTGAACGATTTGACTGGCCTGAAACCACCCCTGCTGAAATCGTTGGTTCCAGTGGAGACGATTGACCTCCAAGGTATCGACTTGATCCCTTTCTGGATAGGCTTTTTGCAGTTGCCAAACGAAGGGTTCAACCCATTTTTCTAGTTTGAGGCGTCCAATAGTATATCCGCCTACGATCGCCAAGCCAACGCCAAACCCGATATAAATCAATGTGACTTTTAGCCCAAACAATCCCCACAGCAACACACCGGCCACTTCATTGACCATTGGGGCAGAGATCAGGTAAGAAAATGTCACGCCTAGGGGAATCCCTGCTTCTAAAAAACCAATAAAGAGCGGCACGGCTGAGCAAGAGCAGAACGGTGTCACAATTCCGACGAGAGCAGCCAAAATATTACCGCCCAAGGTGCGTTTGCCTTCCAGCCAATGCCGAACGTTTTCAGGTTGCAAAAAGCTCTGAAATGTACCCACAAGAAAACTGATGACAATCAGTAGAGATAAAACTTTGGGGACATCATAGAGAAAAAAATGTAAGCTGGCTCCGAGGTGGGATTCGACGGATAGCCCCAAAAGACGCGTGACAATCTGGGTCGCCAACCAGTCGAACGGATAAAACGGATCGAACATGGTTTTTCCTCCCACGCTTAAACTTGCAGGAAGGGTTTAATTTCTTCGCTAGTCATCACCTTGCCTTTACCCACGACCTTACCGTTAACAGTCAATGCCGGTGTAGACATGACCCTACGCTGGGCAATTTCAATCGGGTCAGTAATGTGCAGAATCTCTGCTTCCAGGTTTAAATCAGAGATCGCGGCTCTAGCATTCGCTTCTAATTGCTGGCATTTTTTGCAGCCAGTTCCCAATACTTCAACTTGAATCGGACTCATAGCAATGCTCCTGCATCAAAGGGTTAACGTAAGATTTGCAATGGGATTAATCTCCTATAGAGCGTATTTAGAGGGAGTCTAGGACCACACATTCTTGATCAGAGGTTTGTCGATGATCGTGGCACCGCTTGATCAGTGGTGTTAACTCATCACGGAGAGCTTGTAACTGCCGAATATGGTCTTCAATTTCTTGAACTTTCTGGTTTAGACGCTCATAAACAGCCTGACAGGTGAGCGATCGCTCATCCTTTAATACCAAAATGTCCTTGATTTCATCTAGACTCAGCCCCAAAGATTTAACTCGCGCAATAAAAGCAAGCCGTTCCACATCTTGTTGACTGAATAACCGATAGCCTGCTTCAGTACGTTGAGGCGGTGGGATCAATCCAATCCGCTCGTAAAAGTAAAGCGTTTGTGGATTAAGGTCTAACTGGCGCGAAACTTCCCCGACTTGGAACATGGTGGCTCCATTACAAACCGACAACACAATGCTAAGCCTTATACAGCAGTATAAGGTCAAGGGTTAATCGTTGAAGTTTGTTGAAGTCGTCCAGTGCCACACTGGCGTTATCGATGGCCCGCATGTCATGTCATTTCAGAAGCACGGGGAGGCTATCCTACATTCTGAAAACGACTACTGAAACCGTTTTGCTTTTCTGAGCAATTCAGCGATCGTTAACCTCGGCTGCGGTTGCCCCTCGAAGGCGGTTCCGACCTCTCCTTCTTGAAAGTTAACCGAGGCAATGTGATAGCCCTCTTCAGGTAAGGGAATATAGCCCACCGTCGCCGATATCTCTTGAGCATTGTCAAGATAGAATTCAACAAAGCGACGCAGACCATGATTTTGCTGCGCTGTCGCTAGGTTGACGTAAAGAAATAAGGGACGCGCTAGGGGTTGGTATGCGGCCTGTTCCACGGTCTGACGCGAGGGCAGAATGGAGCCGCTTCCGCTGTCAATCGCAATGGCTTTGAGCTGAGCCTGATTCTCTTCGTAGTAGGCTAAGCCAAAAAATCCGAGGGCGTTTGGATCTTGGCTGATTTTCTGCACCAAGAGGCTATCATCTTCGCTTGCCGTGTAGTCACTTCGGGTGTCGCGGCCCCCCACAATCACTTCTGCAAAATAATCGTAGGTTCCTGAGTCAGTACCGGGACCATACAGATTTAAGGGACGACGGGGCCAGGATGAATTCACTTGGTCCCAGGTTTTTATTTGCTGCTGGGCGCTAGACTGCCAGATTTTCTTGAGTTCCTCAACCGTCATCGACTCTACCCAATCATTTTGGGGATGAACGACTACCGTGAGCGCGTCAAAGGCAATGGGGAGTTCTACAAATCGAATCTGATTTTGGTCACAGGCTTTAATTTCCGCAGGTGTGATAGGTCGGGAGGCATCGTTAATGTCCGTTTCTCCAGCACAGAATTTAGCGAAGCCACCCCCTGTCCCTGAAAATTTGACGTTCACAGGAACCGTTGCGTTTGGGGTTTCTTTAAATGCCTTGGCGATCGCCTCGGTGATGGGATAAACAGTGCTAGAGCCATCAATGGTGATGGCTGTGGAAGCCGATGACTTGGCGACAGCTTGTGTGGGGTTCGTTGAGACCTTAGAAGAGGAACAGCTTGCCATTAGCAGCATTAAGCCAAGGGGCATTAATTTAGAACTGAATATTGTATGCATGACCTAAACCACCTTATAAACATTAAGTAAATCAAATTCAAAGTCAAACGTATTGAACTGTGCAACGGAGTCAGTCTGTTCCCAGAGACTCTTCTCCCCAGATCATTTTGTGCAGCAGTTTTTCAACCCGCTGCTCGATTTCATCCCGCACTTGGCGAAACACTTCAATGGATTGGCCTGCCGGGTCATCAAGCTGCCAGTCTTCAAAAATGTCTCGGAGAACCCATGCCTCAGGCAGATTTGCGCCACAGCCACAGAGAGAAATCACGGCATCAAATTGTTCAGGATGAAATGCTGTGAGCGGTTTTGAGGTTTGGTCACGGATATCAATCCCGACTTCATCCATCACCTGAACCGTGAGCGGATCGACTTGGTCGACATCTAACCCGGCGCTGGTGACTGAGACTAAATAGCCGCCCCTCACCTTCGTAAAGCCTTCGGCCATTTGAGAGCGACGGGAGTTGTGTTTGCAAACAAACATAATGCTGGGTTTCATGGGCTTACGCCTAAATTGGAATTTCTATAGGGGTACATGAAACAATGAAAGTCTTTTGATTAAACCTTTGTGCAGCGTGGGTCACAGAGGGTGGCTTTACCGGGATCTCTAGGGAACCAGAAGGCGGTACGTTTACAAACTTCCACTAACATCAGCATTGTGGGAACTTCAATCAGAACACCGACGACGGTTGCTAGGGCGGCCCCAGAGTTGAGGCCAAATAAAGTGACTGCAGTTGCGATCGCAACCTCAAAATGATTACTCGCCCCAATTAAGGCCGCTGGCGCTGAATCTTCATAGACAAGCCCCAGTTTTTGCGCCGCCACGTAGGTGATCAGAAAGATGAAATTGGTTTGCAGAAACAACGGCACGGCAATCAGCAAAATGTGCAGGGGATTATTGACAATCAGTTCACCTTTGAAGGC
>JBAUJD010000025.1:0-6069 GCA_049683515.1 Thermosynechococcaceae cyanobacterium
GGGTTGGTGGGCAGTACCGTGCTCATGGTCTTCAATACCCGGACTCTTAAGCATTCGTTAGCCGGTGGGTTGACCATTGGCTTTGGCCTTAGCTTTATCTACGCGGCGCTTTGGGAACTCCGTCAAGGACAAGTCCCTCTGGGGCTGTTTCTAAACTGGATCGCCGTGACGGCTCTGGTGCTGTGGTTCTTACAGGGTCAACTACAGCATCGTGGGCTGGGACGTTTTTATATCAAGCCTCTGAGTGGATGGGCTTGGGGTCTCAACACCCTCAATCTGCTGTGGATGAGCCTCTGCTTAGGCTTGCTCTACAGCGGCTGGGAGGCACTGGGTCCTAGCCCTCAATATTTGGTGGGCGCAACGGGGCTAGCGACCGTTGCCATTGGCTATCACTGTTGGCGAAATCCATCGGAGATGGGCCAGTTCCAGATTGCTTGGGGCTTAGAGGTCTTGACCGCTAGCCTGCTACTCCTGCGAGGCAGTTCAATTACAGAATGAGCGATCGCTAACATGGCTCTAGGCATCCTGAGTCTGGGCATGGGGATGCGATCGGCGCAGCGGAGCAACCAATCGTACCGGATCAGCGCACAACTCATTCCACTGTTCTACGGCAGTTGGGGATGGATATTGGGCCACATCAGCTTTACGGCGACCACTGGAATCTACACTCTGATCTTTTGCTTGATCGCGATTGGCGTCAGCCGACGGCAGGCCAGCTTTAGGGGCATGACCTTCCTGGGCATTGCTGGTTTGAGTTGGGGAGCCTATGAACTCTTGATCTATCAACTGCTGCAGGCTATCGGCGGGCAGATGGCGGATGCCTGGCTGATGTTTGCGGCTTTGGCGATGGTGATTGCCTGCAGTGAATACGCCTTGGCCCCTAGGCTGTCTCGCCTTGTGAGGCTTTCGGTTAGGGAATTACAGATGATCGCGCATCTCCACTGGAGCGCGGCCAGCGGCTTGGCGCTCTTGGCGTTGGTCACCGGATTAAGTCCCGGCGGAGAGCCGCTATGGATAGGGGTGACCAGTGCGTTAGCCAGCTATGCCTTTATCCAGGGGCGCAGGCGCGAAGACTGGATCTACGCGGGTATCTTGGAGGCGATCGCGGCCCTTGGCTATGGGCTGTATCTAACGGCCCCCACGCCGCTATTGTTGCACTGGGGTGGAGCGATAGCCTGTCTCTTAGGGGCTGGCTTTTATCAATTACCTTGGTCCACTTGGGGTTGGTCCAGACGACCGTGGCGGCAGACGGCCTGGGTCTTGCCTCTGGCAGCAACTTTGGCAACGGCGAACGCAATCTTGATTCCCACGCTCCTGATTGCTGGAGCCTACTATGCTGGGTTAGCCATGCAGGAGCAGCGCCCTCGATTCAGCTATATCAGCATCCTCTTGGCCGACTGGGCTATCTGGCGGCTCCTTGGTTTTTACCAGCTTCAGGGACAATTTGCGATCGCCTGTCTGTTCGGAGGCTCTCTGCTATATCTAGCCCAGCTTGATCCCGTCTTGAAATCTGATACTGCCCGCAACCAGAGGCATCTATTGCGAACGCTAGCCACGGGCTTGATCTGCTTAAGTGCGCTCACTGAATCCGATGCCCAATTGCTGTGGGGATTTGCCGCTGCTGGCTTCTTTCTGTTGCTGATTGTGGCGGGTCTCATCCTCCGGGTGCGAGCCTTTGCCTACATGGGCAGCTTGTTTTTCGTCCTTAAGGTGGTGCGTCAGCTCTGGCTATTTGTTGCCGATCAGTCTTTCTTATTGTGGGCAATCGGAATTGTGGTGGGGTTGCTGTTCATTTGGGTCGCAGCCACCTTTGAAGCCCGCCGATCTCAAATGACGGCCCTCCTGAATTATTGGGTTGATGAACTGAGTTCGTGGGCTTAAGGGACTTGTAGGCAAATCACATCCCATCCCCCCCCTCAACCTAAATTCTTCTCCCTAGAAAGAAGGACTTTGACTCTTGCGCTCTTCATCTCCAAACCCCTTACTTGTTTCTTCTTGGCATCGAATCATCTCGCTCAGTGCTCTGGCAATCTCTCGGTTACGGAGTGCAGCCTGACCGCTGGGGAGTACTGCAACAATTCTGTCCCTGATTTGGGGGATGACGGGCTGGATGAGCATTATCAATTGCTTGAGAGTCACAGTGGAAGGATTGGGATGCTGATCATTGCCGGGTGCCGAGATGGGGATGCCTAAGTTTTGAAGGGCTGTGATTAGGGAGGGGAGGGTTGCGATCGCATCTGGCCTAAAACTCAAACTAGTCTCGTCAATTAAGTATTCTCCTAACAATTCACAGGTGTTTAACTTTCCTATTGGATTCTCCTGTCTGGTGCTGCGTTGGCCCCCCCGGCCCTCCAATACTGGGGGGAGAGTTGCGGAGGTTTGGGACAGTAGCGCTGTGGCTAGAATTTGAATTGCAGGGAAGTCGGGATCGTCGTGAGAGACATCATTGAGCCAAACGATAGGGATGCCTGCTTGTGCGAGCTGTTGTTGAAATTCGCGCAAGTGCCCAGTGACGACTTCTCGAATTTCACTTTTTGCCTGGAGTGCAAAGGCCGCTAGATATCCACCGGCTTCACCAATGGCCCACTCCACCGGATGCATTCGATAGGCTGCGTTGGTGATGTGGGTGGTGCCAATACTTTTAGAAGATAAAATCAGTCCATTGATTCGTTCAGGAATCAGTGCGCCCAAGGGAATCGTGAAGGGTAGGGCGTCGTGACCGTCCTTAAGATCGACCTGCCCTAGAGCATCGTTAGGATGCATGTCTAAATAGTGGTACTGGCCAATACCAACGCTGTCGGTGAAGGTACGGGCACGCACTGCATCGGGAAAGAATTTCTGGGCAACATCTTGGTGGCGAATGGTGGTGAGGGCAACGCCACGACGAGCCTCTCGAATATAAGGGAATAGCGCAAGGCCGGTCTCGGTCCAGGTGAGGTCGCCTCTGGGCTTGAGGTCTTTGAGTTCGGTTTGTAGAAAATAGATGTAGGCTAGGGTGCGATCGCAAGCCCTTTGAATCTGCCGTTTCCGTTCCTCTAGACTCACCCCTACCAACACACCGGGTACATAATCATTGCCACACCCCAACAATGCATCAGGATCAGGTGGGCCATCAGCAATACCAAGGGGACTGGTGGACCAGTTTAAAACCGTGACATCTCCAGTGCGAACCTGTTCATCATCAGCACTGCGCTGAAGGCGACGGTAGCGGAACATGCCATCAATATCGTAGAAGCACTGCCGCTGCCATTGATTCTCTTTCCGAGACCAAAAGTCGCAGGTGAATTCCTTCGACTGGAGCCAAGGTTCGTTGTCGTAGCCGTCAGGCGATGGAATAGGATCGGCACAATTACGCTCCACAACGGCGCACACGGTAACGGCCTGCTGGCAAAATGGATAGGCCGTTTCAGGTAATGCCGCCTCCCGCGTCTGGCTCCGTGATTCTTGTCCAAGACGAGACTCAATCTCCCCTAGCTCTAATAGGTCACCCAGATCGGTTGCCTCAATCGTGATTGCGCTGTGAACAGTAAAGTCATGATGCGTTTGGCTGTCTCTAAATCGGACACCGATCACGCGTCGGTATTCCTCTGGCTCTGCCTGGAACAGAACTTCAATGGGATCTGCGAAGGGGATGACCGTAAGCTGTCCGTTTTCGATGAAGGGCAGGATAGCCTCGTTCAGAGCTATTGAGGCGACGGTGGGCGTCACAGAAAGATGGCTCACCCAGCTTCCGCCTGGATTTTGGAGAATCTGCCCTGCAACCGGCTGGAGTTGGCGCTGGCGATCGCGAAATTGACGTTGCGATCGCGACAATGCAAATTCTTCACTATTCACAAGCTGCTGCGGATCTCGTTGTTCGAGGGGGATGCGATCGCAGGGGGTGAGCAAGCGACCATCATCAGATGCGGGGAGGGCTTGGGCTGTGAATTGACCCCCTAAAACAAGATGGGGCTGCACTAAACAGACAGTCATGCCAGCCTGAAGTGCGCCGAGTGTTGCAGAATAGGCAGCGGTGGAGCCGCCTACAACCAGTAACGGGAAAGATAGCGATTGTTGACTGGAGGGACGAGTGAAGTTGCGATCGTCGAGGATTCCGGCTTGAGTCATGGTGTGATGGACAGTGTTAAATACGCAGCACGACGTAACAGATCTCTACGTTTGGTCATAGCTCTAAAGGACTTTTCACACCCTGACCGCCCTGCTTGAGAACATGGGTATAGATCATCGTGGTTCGCACATCTTTGTGTCCTACAAGCTCCTGAACCGTTCGGATATCGTACCCGGCGGCGAGTAAGTGGGTGGCAAAACTATGGCGAAAGGTGTGGCAACTCCCGTGTTTGAGAATACCTGCTTTGTGAACCGCCTGCTTGACTGCTCGTTGCAGTGATTGTTCACCGATATGATGACGGCGAGTTTTCTGAGAACGTGGGTCAGTCGAGTAGCGATCAGCGGGGAAGAAATATTGCCATTTTAGGTCGCAGCTAGCGTTCGGATACTTCTGTGCCAGAGCATTGGGTAAATAAACGGAGCCATAGCCCGCCGCCATATCTTGCTGGTGAAGCTGCTTGACTCGCTTGAGTTGGAACTGTAGCGGTTCGATCACGGGCTGGGGCAGCATCGTCACTCGGTCTTTTTTACCTTTACCGTCGCGAACGGTAATTTGACGGTAATCAAAGTCCACATCTTTGATCCGCAGTCGTACACATTCCATTACACGCAGTCCAGAACCGTAGAGCAAGCTTGCCATCAGATGATGTATACCGCTTAGGTGGGACAGTACTGCTTGAACTTCTTGACGACTGAACACCACTGGAACACGGATAGGGCGCTTGGCTCGTTCAACATCGTCAATATCTGGTAGATGAACTTTGAGGACTTGCTGATAGAGAAAAATAATGGCGCACCGGGCCACATTTTGAGTGGAGGCAGCGACGTGTTTATCAGTTGCGAGGTGGGATAGATAGGCTCGAATTTCGTCAATTCCCATTTCTTTAGGATGACGTTTGTGGTGGAACAGAATGAATTGACGAATGTAGTAAATATAGGATTCTTCAGTTCGGTAGCTGAAATGTTTGAGCTGGGCGACCTGACGCACTTGATCTAATAATCGAGGGGCTTGAGGGTGGGATTGCAGGAGGGACATGAAGAGTAGATACAGAAGAGATGAGACAAACCAAACTGACGCATAATCCCGGAATAAAATAGTTATACGTCAGACGTATAACTATTTTATGCGTCTGATGCATAATTGTATTATTTAGTCATTCATCGCAATGTAACGTGGTGTAAATTCTTTGGTAAAGAGCTTTCTAGCTGACAGAGCGATCGGATAATGTATTATTACGTCTGACGCATAACTGCATTATTACGGGACTATGCGTCAGTAGGGGTGACGTATAATATAAGTTAGCCGCACATACCCCAGCCATTAATAACACCACTCGATAAAAATTGGACATCTCCCTTGATTCGTAATACGACATCTGACGATCACGCCAAGCTAATATCCCTTGCTACCGCAACTGGCATTTTCGAAGACGGACAAACTGAAGAGCTTTCGCAGATGCTTGCATCCTTTAACCCCGCTGATAAGTTAGCGGGCGACATCTGGCTGACTGACGATGATGATGGGCCAGTTGGTGTTGCATATCTTGCACCAGAGCGCATGACTGAGGGCACTTGGAATCTCTATTTCATTGCTGTTCACCCTGATCGGCAGCGAGAAGGGCGCGGTTTGGCTATTCTTAATCACGTTATTCAATTGCTATCCGAACGCGGACAGCGTGTTCTCTTGGTTGAAACCGCAGGTACCGACGATTTTGACTATGTTCGAAAATTCTACGGTGACAACGGATTTACTAAAGAAGCAACGATTCGAGAATTTTACACAGCCGGTGTTGACAAAGTGGTTTACCGCAGGGCACTAAACTAAAGCGATGGCTAACATAGTCCCTGAGGTAGACCGAGTCAATAAGTAAAACTGAAATTTATTGAATTGTCGAATTTCCATATAATATTCAGCCAAGTTAATTTTACCAACCGTTGAGGCAGGATCAAATCTACCTCAAC
>JBAUJD010000026.1:0-5003 GCA_049683515.1 Thermosynechococcaceae cyanobacterium
TCCAGACTCTGCCCAAGCTTAGTAACGATTGGAGTCATGCCTGTTCGAATCGTCTATCAATCCTAATGGGTGGAGGATCTCTCTAGAGACGTTGTTTCGGAGTTTCTGGCCTATCAGCAAATTCTCAACCGATCGCTAAGCCACAGCATACTCCCCCGTTAATTTATTGAGCTGCTGCACCAACAGACTGAGGAACAGACCTACATCGGTGACCACGCCAATGGACTCAATGGAGCCGCGATCGCTCAATTTAGTCACCACCGCCGGGTTGATATCGACGCAAACCATCTTCACTCCAGCAGGGGTCATGTTGCCAACGCCAATGGAATGAAGCATGGTCGAGAGCATCAAAATTAGGTCAGCACCTTCGATTAAGCGGGCGTAGTCGGCCTGGGCTTCCAGTAGATCCATCTTAGTATCGGGGAGAGGGCCGTCATCTCGAATCGACCCAGCTAAAGAAAATGGAACCTGATGCTTTACGCATTCATACATCACACCGCTGCGGAGAACACCCGCTTCGACGGCGTTGGCAATGCTGCCGTATCGTCGAATCGTATTGATGGCCTTGAGGTGATGACGGTGCCCACCGTGCACAGAGACACCCCGCTTCATATCCATGCCCAGCGACGTCCCCATCATGGATTGCTCAATGTCGTGGACTGCGATCGCATTTCCCCCCAACAGTGCGTGGACATACCCGTCTCGAATCAGCTTGTTGAGGTGTTCGCTACCGCCGGTATGAATCACCACCGGGCCTGCCGTTACCACGACCTTGCCGCCCTGATCTCGAATGCGCCGTAAATCCCAGGCAATTTGTTCGACCACAAGCTCGACGCGGCGCTCACTGGAAACGCCAGATCCCATAAATCCGAATTCTTCGGTGGCACCCTTTTTGAGGGTGGTCGCGCTGCGAATCGTGCGAATCCCCTCACTGCCTACCACCACAGATTCACCCACGAGCAAATCTCGCAGCAGTTTACAATGAGCCACTGGGCCAGCTTGGGTTTGGGTCATTGCGATCGCACCATCCATCCGTTGTCCCTGCACCTTGATCCACTGACCCGCTACCGAGACCTCTGTTGGATAGATGGCTGTCACATAAAAATCATCTGGGGCCACCCCCGCTTGAACCACGGCCTCAAGCTGTGCATCGACTGCGCCTTCAGCCACGCTAACGGCACCCAGGTCAATCAACTGACCCATAATGTCTGCAATCACTTCTGCATCGGGCGCTGAGACCTTAACCTCTGCGGTAGAACTATCTTGACGCTGCTCACCGAGGTCAAATTTGAGCACTTGAAAACTGCCGCCGCCGGCCACAATAGTATCCAAGGCCCGATTGACGAGGCCGGTATCTAATAGATGACCTTCGAGGTGAATCGTACGACTTTGAATCGTGGATGCCTGAGGTGAGACTTGGCGAGGTTCTGTGGTGCGCAAGGTTAAGCACTTGGCCGCCCCACCCGCCTTTAGAAATTCAGTTAAGGGCGTCTCAACCACCGTAAAACCGCAGCTATCTAAACGGTGCTTGAGGCTATTGCTAACGTGGTTCATTACGACCACGCGATCAATGTTCACCGCGTTGCAGGCGAAAGTAACCGCATCCACTTCTTCTACGACGATGCGCTTATCAGCAGGGATACGCCGTTCAATCAAATGATTAGAGTAGGTGTCAAATGCCGCAGGATAGTAAAGCAGATACCCCTCAGCAAGGGGACAAAAGCAGGTGTCGAGATGGTAAAATCGCCGATCGACAAGTCTAAGCGACAGCACCTCAACGTCTAGCCATTGAGCCAGGTAAGGATGAGAATCTAGTTCGGAACGGAACCCATAACCTGCCCAGAGCCACCCTCCGGCTCGATCTAAAAGGGCATCCCCGGCCCCTTCAAAGGGCAAGCTTTTGGGTAAAGTATGTACGGTATATCCCTGCTCTTTAAACCACGCCAAGAAGTAGGGTTCTTCACCCTGCCGCTCAGGATGAAAAAAGCGACTGAGCACCGCAACATTATCAAGCACAAGCCCTGCGTTAGCGGTAAAAACCATATCCGGCCATCCAGGCTGAGGCTCTACCAAATCTACGGTCGCGTAGGTCTTCAAGACGTGGTGGAGCTGATCCCACTGTGCTTCGGCTTGATCTCGCGAGGAGCGATGGATATTCCCCTCCATCCAAGGATTAATGACGTAGTCAACGTCGTAGTGGTGAGGGGCGCACATCAAAATTCGCACTGGGTCTGCCATGATTCACTCAATTAAAAAACTGCTGCTTAGAACGCTACTGATAGCGCCAAACGGATGGGCCTACTCAGTATAATCGCGATCTACAAATATTTGTTTGCTGAAATATTCAATCCTAAACAACGACAGGAAAGTTATGGTTTTATGACTTTTGACGCATCGCCAAATGAATTCGTAGTGTACGATACTGTTATGCATCAAGACATTGAAATCCATTTAACTCTGCACTGATCACGAATGACAACTGCGTCATTTATAAAAATTAAAATCATCTGGCGTCCTCAAAAAATCACTACACCAGGATTGAGGCTTTTGTCTTCGGCACTTTCTGCAAAGTCGAAAAAATTCGTCTGCGTTATTTCCTAAATTATTTTCAGGAGATTAATTATGTCTATTACTTGCCTGTATTCCATCACCGATTTTCTGGATGAGACTCGCGAATTAGTGGCGCGGGGTCTAGCGGCTCGACAACAGCGCATCTATGAGTTGAGACGCTACTTTAGCGAAAGCCGATGGCAAGATATTGAGCACCTGCTCAATCAATATGACTACCGACTGAAAGACTACGTCATTGATTTAGTGGGCAAAGAGTCCTGGATGAATGATTGAGCGCGGGTGGGCTGACAAAACTTCTACGGTACCGCTGAAATCCCCTCACCTTAGCTCTATGGGCTAGGGACGTTTTTGTCCGCCAATCAGGATAGAGCGTTGCAGAACGCTAATCTTTCGCGCTGGGTTTTGGCTTGTTGATATTAGCCTCACCCACGAGGTAAGACAGATCGTAGGGATTATCTACCCTTGTAGATGCTTTTCTAAGCTCTAATCCAACGACGTTTCCATCTTCGTCATAATCCAACACCAATCCTGGCGCAATTTGAGTCGTTTCCTCGATGACCGTTGTGATGAAAGCAATTTGTAAGATGTCTTGATCGGGGTCATAAACAACTTTCATTAAACCTTGGATCCTATATATAGACGATGGATAGAGTGACTATCTTGAGTGCATAGCTCTAAAACATTGGTGTGCTCATGGTTGTAACGGTGGTTGCAAACACTGAGTGTAAATCATACGCGTAGACCAGAGCAATCATCCGTTTTACCCATCAAAGAGAGGTCAAGGTTACCAGACATTTCAGCCCAGGCGTTTATGCAGAGCGCAAATCACAAAACTCGGAGTCAATCTGAGTTGACCTTGGGGGCTATAGTGATTGCTAGATGTCTTGAGCCGAATTAATTCATGTCAACCCCTGTCTGCGTATCTTCTGATGCTTCACTGCAGCATTCCACCGTTCGCCCCATCGGTGTCTATGCCCTAGCAGGACTTGCAACAGATGGCGATCAACTCCTTTCAGTTGATACGGTTCGGGGGTATCTACTCTCTATTCATCCACGCACCAATAACACCACCATCTTGAATCCCCACCATATTAGTGACTGGCAAGATGTGAGAGGGTTGGCGCAGAGCAACGATACTTTCTGGTTTGCGAAGGGACAGGATGTGTTTTGGTGCCCGCGCTCTACGTTAGAACTTACTCCTTTTGCTCACCTGCCTTACCCTGTTGCAGGGGTCGCCGTCCATGAGGCAACGGTATATGTAAGCTGTCAAAAGTCTGGCTACATTCACTGCTTTGATCAAAGCACGGGCCAACCCCTCGCTAAATTTTCGCAACCCGGTGTGGGGTCTGAAACACTGACGGTGGCAAACGAGCAGCTATGGGTGTGCGATCGCGATGAGCAAACGGTCTATGGCCTGGATCTGATCACTGGCAAAATTCAGTTCAGCGCGCTAACGCCCTTTAGCTCACCCACTGGCATTGCCTTTTTGACTGCGACGGGCCAAGAGCCAATTTGTTACGTTCTATACACCGATGAAGAACCTTATATTCGAGATGACCCGAATGCAGAATCACCCTATGAGTTAACGTTTCGCGATCGTACCTTTATTCATCCACTCTATTTCCACCACAGTAAGGCTGAGCACTACACGCTCTCTAATGGTTACTTGGTGGAACTGTCCTACGTCGAAGAACTGCTGTCCCTTGAAGCGGTTACGCTCAATAATGTGGAGTGGCGCATTGCCCTGCCATCCAATACCTTACGTCAGCGGATTCGTCACGTTGAACCGATTGGGCATGACTTTACGATTGAAGAACAAGATGGGCAGCAGGTTGCGGTCTTCAAGTTTGATCAGATTCGGCCGAACCAAGGTGGACTGCTGGGTTGGAAGGCTGTGGTTGAGATGTATAGCCTCAAGTACTCTTTAACGCCCGACGATATCGATCAGACACTAACGCTTGCCCCTGAGCTGCAGCAGCGCTACTTAGTAGATGACGACGATTTGGCAATGGATACACCCACGATTCAATCAGCCGCAAAGGAGGCTGCGGGTACAGAAACAAACGTATTACGGAAGATGCTTAAAATTCGTAACTATGTCTATGATCGGCTGTCCTACGGCATTCGGCCTAAAATTGATACCCCTGATGTGGCTCTAGAACGGGGCATTGGCTCCTGTGGCGAATATGTGGGGGTATTGCTGGCCTTAGCTCGCCTGAACGGAATTGCCTGCCGTACCATTGGACGCTACAAATGTCCGCAGCACCCTGAGCAGCGTCATCTGCCTCTAGAGCCTGATTTTAACCATGTTTGGCTAGAGTTTTATGTCCCTGGCATTGGCTGGCTCCCGATGGAATCAAATGTCGATGATGTGGTTGAGCGTGGACCGTATCCTGAACGTTTTTTTATGGGGCTAGCTTGGTACCATACTG
>JBAUJD010000027.1:0-1974 GCA_049683515.1 Thermosynechococcaceae cyanobacterium
TCATGGGCTGTTTGAGTACTATTCTATGCACCAAGACCTGCTCGGAGCAGGAATTAAAAGTGAGGGAAGCGCCAAGGGAGAAGGCTTAGAGTGATGCTCAGCCAAAATGAGAATTACTGCCACAGAACAGACATTTGTGGTTTTGTTTGCCATTGTGAATACGGCCATTCTTAACAATATTCTCAGAGCAACAGCTTGGGCAACTCAACTTTGACATCGCTTATTCTGGAAAATGGACGACCTCCATCCTTACATACGGAGGACTACCCAGAATTTATTTCATTCAGCGCAGATCAACTGTGATTGTCTTGTTCGCAGGTGGAGACAAGCGGACTCAAACACAAGACATTAAACAAGCACTTGAATTAGCTAAAGACGTATAGGAGGGGAATATGCCTAAAATTGCAACTCAGCTTTGGGACGCAGCAGATCACTTAGAAAGTAAAGCGGATATAGCCGCATATCTCGAAGCAGCGCTTGAAGATGGAGATCCTGCCCTAATTACAGCCGCTCTTGGAGATGTTGCTCGTTCTAAAGGAATGACACAAATCTCGCGTGATACTGGCCTTGGCCGTGAAAGTCTTTACAAAGCACTATCTGTTGAAGGTAATCCAGAATTTGCAACTATTCTCAAGGTCTTTCAAGCTTTGGGCTTGCGACTACAGGTGACAACAGTTGAGAATGAGAGCCTTGTCTAACAACGCCATGATAGACGCAGCGAGATGTTGCAGATCTTCGCGTTGGGTAAAAGCTCCAGTCGCTTTAGTGCTCAGCTTTGAGCATCTTGGCAATAAAAAAACCATCCATCGCCTGCTGATGCGGCCATACCTTCACCCATCCTGCTGCTTGTTGCCAATCACGCTGGCCTGCAGGCAGAAAATTTTGGTCTAGTCGCCAGCCTGAATGAGTCTCTAAAAAGCCTTGAACTACGTTCTCGTTTTCATCAACATGGAGCGAACAGGTCGCATACACCAGCACTCCACCCGGTTTGACCCGTTGGGCACTCGCCTCTAATAACTGGGCCTGCAGCAGACTTAACTCTTTGACCTTTTCAGGCGTTTGCTGCCAACGGGCATCAGCATGGCGATGAAGCGTGCCTAGGCCAGAGCAGGGCGCATCAATCAGAATTGCGTCTGCAGGAGGGATCTCGTCTGAAAGCTCACGGCTGTCGCCGGTCCACTGCTCAATGATGTCAATGTCGAGCCGCTTCAGGTTTTGCTGGAGCCTGCGGAGGCGAGAAGAGGTGCGATCGCAAGCCCAAACAACCCCCTGCCCCTGCATCAGCTCAGCCATATGGGTCGCTTTACCCCCCGGTGCCGCACAAACATCAACCACCACAGAACCGGGCTGAGGGTTGAGGACATGACTCACCAACTGAGCGCTGGCATCCTGCACGGTCCAAAGCCCCTCTGTGAACCCCGGCATTTTGGGGATAGGGCCAGCACTATCTTGAATCCGCAGCGCTTGGGGTAAATGGGGAATAGGCTCTACCGCAATATCTGCGGCTTCGAGCTGGGCCTGAACGGCCTCGCGCGTTGTCTTGAGCACGTTAATCCGAATATCAAGGGCAGGTGGCTGATTTAAGTACTGGCACAGCACCTCTGTTTCATCTGGGCCAATTTGAGAAAGCCACACCTCAACAATCCAGTCGGGGTAGCTGTGCTGCACCCCTAATCGCTGCACCGGGTCGCTGGGCAGAACCAGCGGATCGCTCCCGTCTGCATGTCTGGCGTAGTTACGCAGGAAGCCATTGACGAAGCCAGATAGCCCCGCGAGGCCATTTTGTTTGGCGAGATCCACCGTCGTATTCACGGCAGCAGAAACAGGAATTTGACCCAGGTAACGAAGCTGATAAAGGCCCAAGTGCAGAAGCGTTCGCAGCTCAGGAGGCTGCTCACTGGCGGGTTTCTTAGCAAACTGATCGATCAGAGCATCTAGGGTCCGCTGCCGCCGCGTACAGCCATAGAGCAATTC
>JBAUJD010000028.1:0-3155 GCA_049683515.1 Thermosynechococcaceae cyanobacterium
TGCTCCAGGCAATGCCGTTAAAAACGTGAGGGCAGTAGTTCGCCGAGGTAAATCCCAGAGCATAATAGCCGCCATCGTCGCTGGGGCCAATCACCACCTGCTCTGCAGCGAGCTGTTGAAGCGCTTCTTCTAGATAGCCTAGGGGTAAATCGGGGCTGTCGCTGCCGACAATCAAAGCGCGTTGATATCCTTGGGCAAAGCATCGAGAAAAAGCATGTTTCATGCGGTCTCCTAGCGTATTTCCCTGTTGGGGATAATACTGCTGGCCTTCGAGCCACTGCTCTATCTGAGGCTGGGCGTTAGGGGGGGCAAAAAAAATAAGCGGCGTCGCCGGTAACTGCTGGAGTATTTCGAGCACATCCTGGGCAAAGCAGGTGTACAGTTTGGCAGCTTGTTCGTTGCCAATACTGCGCCCTAGGCGTGTTTTGACCTGACCGGGCTGCGGCTCTTTGACAAACAAAATAATGCAGATATCTTGCTGCGATGTTGAGGGCACACCCATTCATCCTTGATTCGAGATCCAAATCAACGTGCTATATCAGGAGTCTACTTTAGCAATGGCTTCACTGGCTCAGTGAGAAAGAATACTTCGGTTAATTCTGAAATTTCTATCATTCGGCTCTCATATTGCTAGAAAAATCTACTCTTAGGCCCTACTCTCCCATTCTAGAATGCCTCTATGCTCGTTACCGATAGGTATTTTAAGTAGAGGCTTCTTCGCTATGCCGCGTTTACAAGGTCAGGTTGCTTTAGTGACTGGAGCTAGTTCTGGTATTGGGTCTGGAGTCGCCATCTCTCTAGCTCAAGCGGGTGCCAAGGTGGTTGTGAACTATGCCAGTAGCCCCCAAGGTGCTGTGGATGTGGTGACTCAGATTAAAGAGAAGGGAGGAGATGCGATCGCAATTCAAGCTGACGTTAGTCAAGAAGACCAAGTACTGAAGCTCTTCACTCAAATCTTTGATACCTTTGGCACCCTTGATATTCTGGTCAATAATGCTGGCCTCCAAAAAGATCAGCCCTTTACCGAGATGACTCTAGATGCCTGGAACAAAGTCATTAGCGTCAATCTAACGGGGCAATTCCTTTGCGCTCGGGAAGCAGCAAAGGAGTTTATTCGTCGCGGTGTGGTTCCTGAAAAATCTTGTTCGGCAGGCAAAATTATTTGTATGAGTTCAGTTCATGAAGTGATTCCCTGGGCAGGACACTGCAACTATGCAGCCTCTAAGGGCGGCATCATGCTGTTGATGAAAAGTATGGCTCAAGAACTTGCGCCCCACAAAATTCGCGTCAATAGTATTGGTCCCGGAGCAATTAAAACACCCATTAACAAAGATGCCTGGGATACACCAGAGGCCATGGAAAAATTACTCAAACTCATTCCCTACAACCGCATTGGCGAACCCTCAGACATCGGGAAAGCAGCCGTATGGCTCGCTTCGGATGAGTCCGAGTATGTCCAGGGTGTGACGCTATTTGTCGATGGTGGAATGACGCTTTATCCCGGCTTTGCTACTGGAGGCTAGAGTTATCTATTCGGTCAGGGATAGACCCTTTGCCAACCTTAAGATTCTATCTTGAGGCTAGCTGCTTCTATCAATCTAACTATCGGAAGGTAGAGTCACGACAACGACCACTCCCGATAAGCTACCAACAAGTAGCGAATTTTACTTTTTGTAAGTAGTTCTCCCAGGTCTAACTGCCTCTGCACTCAGCTCTTATACTGGCTCATGCCTCATGGACAATTATGACGGCTAAGTCTTTCTAAAATTCAATACTTTTAGCTCCTGTTTGTACTCAATTCATGTGGTTCGCGCATCTGTGTCGAACCCCATAATTTTCTTCGCAAGCTGGAGATATTGTTAACCAAGCTTAACCGAAAGGAGAAAAATTATGAATACAGAACATCAGAGAGCCGTAGGCGTTTTTGCTCGGCGTATAGAAGTAGAACAGGCTCTACAGGAATTACAAAGTTATCAGTTCCCGATGGACAAGATATCGGTCATTGCCAAGGACGAAGGCCTCAGTGAAAGATTAGAAGATACAGATGTAACCGTCACTGACCACACCGGAAACAAGGCTGATGAAGGTGCGGCGACGGGTGCGGCAGCCGGTGGTGCCGTGGGCACTTTGACGGGTCTACTAGTGGGCCTCGGTACCTTAGCGATTCCAGGCGTCGGCCCCATTATGCTGGCAGGGGCAACCGCAACGGCTTTGGCGACAACAGTTGCTGGGGGCGCAATTGGAGCTGCCGCTGGAGGATTGACGGGGGCTTTGGTGGGACTGGGCATTCCCGAAGAGCGTGCCGAAGTCTATGACGACTATGTGAAGAGGGGTTATTACCTCCTTGTTGTTGACGGCACCGAGCAAGAGATTCAACGTGCTGCAGCAGTTTTGAACCGATTGGGCATCCAGGATTGGGGTATCTACTCAGTTACTAGCTCCCCTACTGCCTCGTACTAAAGCGAGACAAGATCTTCATACGTATAGAAGGATTTGAATTATGAAAAAGATTGCGATCGCACTTTTAGGCACAGCACTTCTCTTCAGTACCACTGCCTGTTCAGAGAAGCAAACCAGCGCTGATGCGCCTGATGGTAACGAGAACCCGCCTGCATTAAGTGCTGACCAGCAGGATGCGGCTAGCAATGACGCCACCAGTAAAATCCGCAAGGACCAGCTTGAATCTGATATCCGCGCACGAGAGCAGCGTAATAATGCTGCTAATGACGGAGCGGCAGAAGGACGCACTGATATTGATCTCGCCAGTGAAGTGCGTAGCAAATTAGAGGCTAATCTACCCGACAGTGCCTTAACAGTGGAATCAAAGGATGGCGCAATCAGTGTCAAGGGTACTGTTACGACCCAAGATCAGTACGACAAGATCGAGAAGTTAGCTGAAGAAATTAAGGGCGTGCAGTCAGTGACCATTCAAGCTGCTGTTTCATCGGCTCAGCCCTAAGAGCTGATTACGTCTTCAAACCAACATTCTAATAATTTGAGAGGTTCATAAGCCTATGTTGAAACTGATCCAAAAGGTCCGTCATTTGTGGATGCCGCTCATCCTATCTTCTGTGCTTTTCTTGGCGATTGGCTGCAGTAGTGCGCCAACTCAGACTAGTAGCCCCGTTACCGGCCCTTCTGCATTAATCGGTGAA
>JBAUJD010000029.1:0-7077 GCA_049683515.1 Thermosynechococcaceae cyanobacterium
CCTTTTTCACGGATGAAGAAGTTCTGGCTTCTGGAGTCGATCCACAGCTTTTGCAGCAACCGGCCTATGTTAAAGCCAGCCCCATTCTGGGAGAGATTGAAACCTTTGACGCTGACTTTTTTGGCTATACCCCAAAAGAAGCAGAGCTAATCGACCCGCAGCAGCGCCTTTTGCTGGAGTGTGCCTGGGAAAGCTTAGAGGATGCCGGGTATAACCCTTGGTCCTATGACGGTTCCATTGGCCTCTATGCCGGGGCGTCGATGAATACCTATTTGCTCAACAACGTCTATCCCAATCGCCATCGCCTCGACACCCACGACCCCATGCAGGTGCTGAATCTGAGTTCAATGGGCGGCTTTCAGGTGACGGTGGCAAATGATAAGGATTATCTGACCACGCGAGTCTCTTACAAACTCAACTTGAGAGGGCCGAGCGTCAACGTACAAACGGCCTGCTCTACGTCGCTGGTGGCAATTCACATGGCGAGTCAGAGCCTCATGAGTGGTGAGTGTGACATGGCCTTGGCCGGGGGCGTGTCGGTCCACTCGCCGCAGAAAGTGGGCCATCTTTATCAGGAAGGAATGATTTTGACCCCAGATGGTCACTGTCGGGCCTTTGATGCCCAAGCTCAAGGCACTTTGTTCGGGAGTGGGGCCGGGTTAGTGGTGCTGAAGAGATTAGAAGATGCGATCGCATCTCGCGACCAAATCTATGCCGTCATCAAAGGCACTGCCCTCGGCAATGATGGTGGTCAGAAAATGGGCTATCTCGCCCCCCAGGCTGAGGGGCAAACCGTGGTTGCTGCTGAAGCCATGGCGATGGCAGATATTGCTCCTGAATCTATTGGCTACGTCGAAGCCCACGGCACTGGCACTGAACTAGGCGACCCCATTGAAATCTCGGCGCTGACCCGTGCCTTTTGGGCTGAGACTCAAAAGAAGCAATTTTGCGCCATTGGCTCCGTAAAAACCAACGTAGGGCATCTCAATATTGCCTCTGGCATTGTGGGATTTATCAAAACGACATTGGCAATTCAGCATCAAAAAATCCCGGCTAGCCTGCATTTTGAGACCCCCAACCCGCGCATTGATTTTGAGCGCAGCCCCTTCTTCGTCAATACCCAACTGAGGGACTGGCCGGAAATGGATACGCCGCGCCGCGCAGGGGTTAACTCCCTAGGCATCGGCGGCAGTAATGTTCACGCCATTTTAGAGGAAGCTCCCGTTCCTCAGCGACTGGAAACGGCAAATCGACCTATTCATCTGTTTACGCTGTCAGCGAAGACAGAGCAGGCGTTGAAAGACTTGGCTCAGAAGTCAGTTGACTTTTTTCATAATCATCCTGAGTTGCCCTTGGGAGATGTTTGTTTTACGAGAAATGTAGGGCGGGCGCATTTTGAATGGCGGGTTGCGATCTCAACTTCCTCCCTGACCGATCTCATAACCCAATTGCAAAACTGGCTGTCAGATCAGCCCAGCACCCTTGTCGAGGGACAGGCACCTCAAAAGAACCTGTCATCCCAGATCGCGATTCTTTTCACCGGCCAAGGATCACAATACGAAGGCATGGGTCGAGACCTCTACGAGACTCAGCCCGTCTTCCGTCAAGCTTTCGATGACTGTGACAAAATTTTGCAGAGGTATCTTCAGACACCCCTCCTAGATATTTTATATCCATCTCCGATATCTGAGCAGATCAGCCCAGCCAGGTTAGCTGATAAAACTGATACGTCGCTGTTGAAATCCCCTCACCCTAGCCCTCTCCCTCAGGGAGAGGGAACAGGAAAGAATTGGCTCCCCTCGCCCCTAGGGAGAGGGGCTGGGGGTGAGGGGCATAAACGTTTATCAGTCCATCAGAACCAGACAGCCACGCTGCTCGATCAAACCGCCTACACCCAACCCGCCCTCTTTACCCTTGAATACGCCCTCTATCAACTTTGGCAATCGTGGGGTATTCAACCGACTGCCGTAATGGGGCACAGCATTGGCGAGTACGTGGCAGCCTGCGTGGCTGGAGTCTTTAGCCTAGAAGATGCTCTAAAACTGGTGGCGGCTAGGGGGCGTTTAATGCAGGCACTCCCTGCTAACGGTGACATGGTGTCAGTGATGGCTGATGAAGCCACGGTGCAAAGATTTTTAGATGACGGACGTTCTGGAATTGCGATCGCAGCCATAAACGGCCCTGAGAGCGTAGTGCTATCTGGTGAGCAAGTCGCATTAAAACAAGTCACAGAAAAACTAACAGCCCAAGGCGTCAAAACAACCCCTCTCAACGTTTCTCATGCCTTTCACTCACCATTGATGGAGCCGATGCTAGCGGAGTTTGAACAGATTGCTCAACAGATCACTTATCACCCGCCCCAAATTGATTTGATTTCTAATGTCACCGGGCAGACAATTGAGGATTCCATTGCAACCCCCAACTACTGGTGCAACCACATCCGGCAACCCGTCCAGTTCGCTGCCAGTCTGCAGACCCTAGACCAAGCAGGCTACAACATTTACCTAGAATGCGGCCCCAAGCCAGTTTTGTTGGGCATGGCGCGATCGCTCCTAGAAGAATCCCAAAATTCAGCACCAAACACAGCCCCCCCCACTCAAAACGCTCCCCTCTTAACTCCGAACTCCGAACTCAAAACTCCGAACTCTATCTTTCTCCCCTCCCTCCGCCCCCAACAAAACAACTGGCAAACCATTCTCCAAAGTCTCGCACAGCTCTACACTCAAGGCGTTTCTATCAACTGGACCAACGTTGATCAAGGCTTCAACCACCATCGCATCTCACTGCCCACCTATCCCTTTCAGCGGCAGCGGTATTGGCTCGATCCGCCTCTTCAAGCTCCATTGCCGATCATCGCAGAACATCCACTGCTAGGGCAGAAAATTTCGACTCCCTTACAGCAAATGTTGTATCAGGCTCAAATTTCGCCTGAGCAACCTCGCTTCTTGCCAGATCATCAAGTTCAGTCCACCGTTATCTTTCCCGGCGCAGCATTTATTGAGATCGCCTTAGCTGCTGGAGCCGCAATCCTCAAATCGGATGCACCTCTGACCATTGAGAATATGGCAATTGAGCAAGCCTTGCCGTTGACGGCCAGCGTTCATTTACAGACCGTTCTCCAGCAGACCAAAACAGGGTTAACCTTCGAGATCTTCAGTCAGACTCTCCACGCAGAGAATGCGATCTGGCAAAGACACTGTACCGGCAGTCTCTCAAGCACGGTTGCCACGTTTGAACCTACCCTAAATCTAGAAGAACTCCGCCAGCAGTTCTCGCAAGAGCGAGCCGTCAGCGATCACTATCAAGATTGCCAAGCCCGTGGCCTCCACTACGGTCCACAGTTTCAGGCCATCACAAAACTGTGGGTCACTACCGGAGCCGCCCTCGCAGAAGTCCAGCTTCCTGATTCGCTGTCGGCCTCTGCTTACCACCTGTACCCCGTCCTGCTGGATGCCTGCTGCCAAGCTATTTTTGCAGCGCTTCCCAAAATAGACGCATCGACGCTGTTGCCCGTTGGCCTGGACTCTTTAACCCTTCATGGCCCAGCTAGCCAACACCTATGGAGTCATGTTCAATTGCGTTCTATCGCCGAGACTGTCACTGCTGATTTATGTCTCTATAGCCCTGATGGGGAGAGGGTCGTCACGATTACGGGCCTAACGGCAAAGAAAGCAAATCTCCAGACCATACTGAAGGCAGAGCAGCCTTGGCAAAACTGGCTGTATCGGGTGAATTGGCGATCGCAAGCGTGTCAATCTGATGCGAGTGTAATGGAACCGGGGCAGTGGCTGATCTTCACGGATCGAGGCAGAATTGGTCAGCAACTTGCTCAACAACTAACCCAACAGCAGCAGCATGTGACCCTTGTTTGTCCAGAGGGTCAGTGGCTAGACGAGCAGCCCTGCATTGGCCCCCTAAATCCCCCAGAATGGGGGACTTTGAGTTCTTCAGACCCTCTAAACGAGAGGGCAAATACAGCGCTGCACTCGGTACATCAGCTCGACCCGGAAGATCCGCAGGCGCTGCAACATCTATTAAAGACGCTCCAATCTTTACCATTGCCCTTGCGAGGCGTGATTCATCTTTGGAGTCTAGATACCGTCAAACCAGACAACAGCGACGCCCTCAGCTCAATGCTGCAGCAAAGTTGCGGATCGGCTCTGCATCTGATCAAAGGATTACTCGATGGCCCTACATTGCCTCGACTGTGGTTGGTGACGCGGGGCACCCAGCAGGTTAATGACGCTTGCCTTGATGGCTCCGCTCTGTCTCAGGCGACCCTGTGGGGGCTGACAAAGACGCTGAGGTTAGAGCACCCTGATTTTCCTGCCACCATCGTCGATTTAGCCCCCCAACCCACACCAGAGGAAGACCAAATACTCTGGTCTGAAATCCGCTCAACGTCATCAGATGTGCAGGTCGCTTTACGAGGCGATCAGCGCTTTGTGGCTCGACTGGTGCCGATCCCGGTGAAACCAGCCCAACGGCAGACGCTACAGACCTCTGTTTCAAGTCAGTTAATCATCACAGAACGCGGCACCCTCGAAAACCTGCATTGGCAGCCTCTCACTCGACGAAAACCAGAACCCGGTGAGATAGAAATTCAAGTGCGGGCGACGGGGATAAACTTTCGAGATGTCTTGAATGCGCTCGATCTCTATCCCGGCGATCCGGGGCCGCTGGGGCTGGAATGTGCCGGGGATATTGTGGCGATGGGGGACGGTGTCAGCGGCTATCAGCTCGGGGATGCGGTGGTTGCTGTAGCATCCCCAAGTTTCTCTCAACACGTCACCACTTCGTTCTTTGCCCCCAAACCAAAATCCCTCAGCTACGCCGAAGCGGCTACAATCCCCGTTGCCTTTATGACGGCTCACTATGCGCTTAATCATCTTGCCAAGATTGGCCCCCACGATCGCATCCTCATTCACTCAGCGGCGGGGGGCGTTGGTCAGGCGGCGGTACAAATTGCTCAGCAGGCGGGGGCTGAGATTTTTGCCACAGCTTCAGAAGCGAAGTGGGGATGGTTGCGATCTCAAAATATCCCACACATTTTCAATTCACGCACCCTAGACTTTGCCGAAGAGATTCAGGAGATTACTGCAGGCGAGGGCGTCACGATTACCCTCAACTCATTAACGGGCGAATTTATTCCCCACAGCATGTTAATCACGAGCGGACATTTTTTAGAAATTGGCAAACAGGGCATCTGGAAGCCGGAGGATGTTCGCCAAAACTGGCCTGATCGCGCCTACTCCATCATTGATTTGATGCAGACAATGGCAGAGGAGCCGGAAAGGGTGCGATCGCTCCTCAAAGAGGTGGTGGATCAGTTCGAGGCGGGTAACCTGAAGCCGCTACCCCACAACAGCTTTCCGGCAGCGAAGGTGGTAGATGCCTTTCGCTACATGCAACAGGCTAAGCACATCGGCAAAGTAGTCGTGGAGCAAGCCATCGCTACATCAGTGCCTAAAAAATCTGCAGATCCGTTGGCTCGGCTTGCAACGGGGTCCGTTTTGATTACGGGTGGTTTAGGCGACTTAGGACTGCTGGTCGCGCAGTGGTTAGCAGAGCAGGGTGCCAAGCATCTCGTTTTGGTGGGGAGGCGATCGCCCTCTCCTGAAGCCCAAGCCCAGATTTCAAAGATAGAGACGTCGGGTGTCCAGGTACAGATCGTGCAGGCCGATATCGCTCAGCAAGAAGATGTCGCCCGATTGTTAGCTCCGTATCACCAGGCTGCGGCATCTACCTTAGTCGATAGCCCAGACATTGCACTCGCCCCCCTAGCCCCCCAACCTTGGGGGGAAACAGCCCAAAATCTCTATGTTTTCCCAGAGTCAGAGAATCGGGAGAGCCAATCCGTGCTCAAAAAGTCTCAATCAGATTCCCAGAAAAAAACACCCCAGTCATCTGCTACTCTCCCCCCAGTCTTGGAAGCCACTGCGTTGGGCGGGTTCCCCGACTTGAAGCAAGTGGCGCGGGGCCGGGGGGGCGAACGCAGCACTGAACAGCCCCAGTCAGAACAGCCCCTACACGGAAATCCGCCCCTGAGAGGCATTATTCACGCCGCAGGCATCCTAGATGATGGGACGCTGCCAACCCTAAACTGGGAGCGCTTTGAATCGGTCCTAAAAGCAAAAGTGAACGGAGCCTTTACGCTGCATCAACTCACCGCCGATCGCGATCTAGATTTTTTCATTCTTTTTTCATCTGCAGCATCTCTACTCGGTTCCGCAGGACAAGCCAACTATTCTGCAGCCAATGCCGCGCTCGACACCCTCGCACAGGCCCGCCAAAGTATGGGATTGCCTGCCCTCTCAATTAACTGGGGACCGTGGGACCAATTGGGTTTAGCGACACGTATGAATAGCAATCTTCAAGGAATGGAGAAAATTAAACCGCAAACGGGTTTAGCAGTTCTTGACCATCTTTTACAACAGGCATGGGCACAGGTAGGCGTTTTGCCCATCAATCAATCTCAGTGGACTGTCCCGCCTAGAATGACTGCCTTTTGGTCGGAGCTGGCGATCAAGCAGCCTACGACTTCTTGGCTTGATGCTTTGCGCGATGCAAAAGATCGCAAATCTCTACTTATGCAGTATTTGCGCTCTGAGGTGGCTCGACTCTTGGGGGTTGAGGCATCTACCTTGAGTGATCCTGAAATTGGATTTACAGACTTGGGGCTAGACTCGCTGACCACAGTTGAGTTTAGGAATCGTTTGCAGACGGCTTTGGAGCGATCGCTCTCTTCAACGATTGTCTATGACTACCCGACGTTCAATAAATTAACCGATTATCTGGCGTCACAACTGTTTTCGACTAATTCAGAGGCTAAGTCTGCTCCGCATGATTTAGCCTCTGTTGACTTGCAAGAGCTGTCGGAAACTGATGCAAAAACACTTTTGCTCAAACAACTGGAGCAGCTTGACTAGCAAATTTTGAATTTGCCTTAGCAAAAAATGCGCTCTCGACTGTGCTGCTCAAAATCTTAATGCTCTGTAAACTTCGAGCGGACATTCCGCAGGTTAGTTGAGAGATTTGAGGAATACTTCGGTATGCTTTTTCAAAGCACTAGAGCCA
>JBAUJD010000030.1:0-3307 GCA_049683515.1 Thermosynechococcaceae cyanobacterium
GGCGGCGTGATCTATTGCATCGGTCAAGATGCTGTTTTATATAAACAAGAGGGCCAACAGTCCGTCCAGCCCCAGTCGATCTCGGCTCCAAACTACGGAGCCGCAACGAAGGCAGCTCTAGGCTGGCTGACCGACCATGCCCCTGCTGATCAGCCCCTGACCCAAATTGACGCTGTAGGGCACCGGGTCGTGCATGGCGGAGAGACATTTACCGCCACGACACAGATGGATGAATCGGCGATCTCTGAGATTGAAGCGCTTACGCCCCTCGCTCCCCTGCATAATCCACCCGCTTTGGCGGTGATCCGAGCCAGCCGAGATGGTTTTGGGGCTGAGACGCCAATGGTCGCTGTGTTTGACACCGTTTTTCACCAGACGATGCCCGATCGCGCCAAGCTCTACGGTCTACCTTGGCAGCTCGCAGAGCGGCACCAGATCCGTCGCTATGGATTTCACGGTATCTCTCACCAATATATCGCCAGACGCTATGCTGAACTGACCCAAACCCCTTGGGATGCTGTGAATATCATTACGCTCCATCTAGAGGGGGGGTGCTCAGCAACGGCTATCAAAGAGGGCCAGGTCATTGATACTTCAATGGGCTTTACGCCCTTAGAGGGGCTGATGATGGGCACTCGCTGCGGTGACTTGGACCCCGCCTTGGTCGGTTACTTAGCTCGTCAAGAGGATATCTCCCTAGAAGACGTTGAAGAACTTCTCAATCGGCAGTCCGGTTTGCTGGGACTGTCTGGGGTCTCTCACGACACCCGAGATTTACTCAAGAAGTATGATCAAAGTCTTCGGGTGCGGCAGGCATTTGATGTGTTTTGCTATCGGATTCTCAAATATATAGGAGCCTATCAGGCCGCGATGGGCGGGGCCGACGCGATTGTGTTTGGGGGCGGCATTGGTGAAAATACGATTCTGGTTCGGGAGCAGGTCTGTCAGGGATTGGCATGGTGTAGTCTGCAGCTTGACGGTACACGCAACCAAAGTGTGATTGACTGCGAAGGCCAGATTAGTACTGATGACTCCCGACTCCACGCCTACGTGATTCCGACGAATGAAGCACTGGAGATCGCCTTTGAAGCGGCATACTGTATTAAAGCTGGACAGTCATAACTGACCGGGGCACTTGAGGAGCACTGAAGATGTCGAGTTCAATCGAATTTCAATTGTTTGCGCCCTACAACAAAAGCGCTATTCTTTTCGGTTCGTTCTCGGACTGGAAAGAAATTTCTATGGAAAAAGATGAGGATGGCACCTTTCGTACTCAAGTTGAGCTAGAAGATGGAACCCATCAGTACAAATACAAGATCCAGTCTAAAAGCTGGTTCCTAGAGCCAGACGAATGGGTTGAAGTCATTGATCCCTATGCCACCAATATTGATGCTGCTGCTCAGACAGGTATTGTTTTCATCAAAGACGGTCAGAAAGTTGTCGATACCTACGTTTGGGAGCATGATGATCATCCTCTGCCTGCAGATGAAGATTTAGTGATTTATGAGCTGCACGTGGGTGACTTCTCGGGGGGTGAGGACGACGGCAAAGCAAGGGGCAAATTCAGTTCAGTAATCTCAAAACTCGATCACCTCAAAGATTTAGGCATCAACGCCATTGAGCTGATGCCGATTATGGAATTCCCTGGCGATCTCAGTTGGGGCTATAATCCCCGCCATTTCTTTGCACCAGAATCGAGCTATGGATCTTCAGCCGATCTCAAACACCTGATCGATCAGTGTCACGCGCGCGGCATCCGCGTATTTTTAGATGAGATCTATAACCACTCAGAATCTTCAAGTCCACTGACGCAAATTGATCATGACTATTGGTATCACCATGAGCCAACCGACCCGGAGCAAAGCTGGGGACCGGAATTCAACTACGAGCATTATGACGACAATTTAGAGACGTTCCCCGCCCGCAAATTCATCGGTGACCACGCCCGTTTCTGGATTGAGGAATATCACATTGACGGGATCCGCTATGATGCGGCTCGCCAGATTGATAACTATGACTTTTTGCACTCGATTGTGTCAGAAACAAAGCAGGTTGCAGGGATGAAGCCCTTCTTCAATATTGCCGAGCATGTTCCAGAAACCACTGATATGGTGGGCTTAGAGGGACCGATGGATAGTTGTTGGCACTACAGCTTTTACTTTCGTGTTTTAGACCATATTTGCGGTGATGTGGTTGACTTTGAGAGTCTAAAAGATGTTCTAGACTGCAAGCGTCAGGGCTTTTTGGGCAGTACGGATGTGGTTAACTTTTTGACCAACCATGATCATCATCATTTGATGGCGGAATTGAGAGATCGCAACATTTTCAACTCAGAAGCCTTCAAGCGGGTCAAGCTTGGAGCGGTTTTACTGATGACCGCCGTGGGCATTCCAATGTTATGGATGGGGGAAGAGTTTGGAGAATATAAACACAAGACGCAAGAAGAAGCCAAACTTGATTGGACGCTGCTAGACAACAACGAGAATCAGAATTTACTGGCTTACTACAAAGGACTGATCTCGCTCCGACATACCAACCCAGCTTTAAAGACCGAAAACATTGACTTTTTTCATCAAAACGATGAGGCTAAGGTTATTGCCTATACCCGCTGGAACGATGAGGGTTCCCGCATCGTCATTGTCGCGAACTTTTCTGATCAGTATCTAGCAGGCTACGATCTGCCTGATTTCCCTGCGGATGGCACTTGGCATGAATGGACCAGAGACTATGATATTGAATCAAGAGATGGCACCCTGATAATTGACCTCTCTGAGCATGAAGCTCAGGTCTTCGTTTGGTCATTTTAATTGAACAATCGACACAATTAAATATTGAGACTGACTAATCTAATCGTTGGTTTTGACCAACTTAACGATCTCCTCAACCAGGCCTTTGACCCCGACTCTACAGAAATTGGGCCATAAGGCTGAAAGCATTTATTTGCAGTAGTTTCAGTCCCTACAAAACAGCTTAAGTGATCAATCGCATTCCCAAACAGTTAGAAAGGGGGAACGGCCCCGACGTTGGACAAATTGCTCACATCTCCTGAAAGCCTTGCTTGGCGCGGACATTCCGCAGGTTAGCTATCCGGTCAAATAATACTTTTGGCAAGGTGGATCAAAGAAGCTGAGAATCTTCAGCCGCTCAGGGGTTAAATTCGATACTTGGGTGTGCCCATTAAAACAAACGAGATGAATCGCCTGAAACGCTTGGAAGATCCAGCGTAAAGTGGGCGTTTGTGTGGGTCGTTTACGCTGGTCGAGGACAGTGTCATTAGCCTGGGCCAAGGCTTTCCGTAACTGCCTCT
>JBAUJD010000031.1:0-1504 GCA_049683515.1 Thermosynechococcaceae cyanobacterium
ACTTAGGACTGCCATTTAAGCAATAGACCAAAATCAAGGCGCAAAAGCCTGACAATCAAAGCTATTAAAAATTCCCAACCATCTCACTCACCTGTTGGGTCAATATTTCTGAAATTCGGACAGGAAAAATAGATCGTTATTAATGCTGTGCCTTAAAGGATTTATGAAACGTATTGAATGTGCTGCATTCGCCCCCTAAATCCCCCACCTGTGGGGGACTTAATGCCTTGTTCATCCTACAGATATTGTGCAAGAGAAGCTGATTGCGGAACGGACCTGATTGAAGCTCAAATTTCAGCTTAATATTTTGAATTTCTGCCTCATAATCCAGTGGCCGCAAGGGTTCAAAGTCCCCCACAAGTGGGGGATTTAGGGGGCCGTCAGTGGTTTATGGACTGAATATGTATTTCGCCAACGATATCAATTCTGAGGGGAGAAACCCAGAATATCAGCCTTAAACACCGCGTGTAAACGCGTAAAAAAGAGCAAAACACCAGAAAGGTAACCAGGTTCTTACGATCCCAACTGAACCTAAACACTCAATCTGGGTAAAACCAGATTTTCTTATTCATTATTTTGTAGAGAAAGATTATTTTCTGCAAAGCCTGTATCTCTCTACTGCGTTGACGATATGAGTAAATTGGCTCAAAAAACTAGGCAGCGAGGCGTCATTCTTTCTCCCCTCGGTTGGCAGCGGCTCCAGGCCGCTCATGAACAAGTTGCGATCGCAGAAAACCGAGGACGCGCCTACACCCTAGAACAGTTATCAGAACGAACCGAACTCAGTGTGCGGTCCATTAGTCGCCTGCATCGCCGCACCGTGGCCGTTGATCGACAAACGCTAGAGAGCTATTTTTGTGCCTTCGCTTTACCCCTCACTGAGACTGATTATCTGCAACCTGCGATCGCATCTCAGCCCCCAGTCTCAACGATCGAAGCGATCGCCCAAAATTGGGGAATGGCCCCCGACATTTCTGTCTTCTACGGACGTACTGCAGAACTCGCAACCCTTACGCAATGGGTTCTACAGGATCAGTGTCGTTTAGTTAGCCTAGTGGGCATGGGAGGCATCGTCAAAACAGCGCTGTCGGTGAAGCTAGCCGAACAAGTGCAAGATCACTTTACCTAGACCCTCTGGAGTTCAGTCAGAAATGCCCCATCCCTCGAAACCCTATTGGCAGAGTGGGTTCCATTCTTGTCTGGGCAACAAAATACGACGGCAGATATTGCCAGCTTGCTGCAGTGCTTGCAAAATAACCGCTGCCTGATGGTTTTAGACAATCTGGAAACCCTATTAGACACCGGAGAACAGTCGGGACAGTATCGTTCGGGCTATGAAGCCTACGGAGAGCTGCTCCAGGTGATTGCCCAAACCCGTCATCAGAGTTGTTTAATCCTAACCAGCCGGGAGAAAAGCGCTCAGTTTACTCAATGGGAAGGGCATCCAGCCGTCAAGAGCTTGTCGCTGGACGGCTCTTTAGAAGCCTCCGAAGCCTTACTGAGG
>JBAUJD010000032.1:0-9519 GCA_049683515.1 Thermosynechococcaceae cyanobacterium
ATGGTGAAGTGTCCTCTGTCTTAGGCTTTCAGCAGGACTCCCTCACCCTGATGTTGCTGTGCTCAGACGAGATTGAAATCCGAGCGGCGGTAGGGCGGCAGGTTTCCACCGACCCGATGGGCATTACCCAGCAAGCTGTTCAAGAGGCACAGGCACAGCTCACCACGGCACCGCAGTTTTGTGTGGCGATTCCAGAGAGCTTAACCACCAGTGCCGCATCCATTCTCAAGGGTTTGCAAACGGCCCTGGGTAATGCTCCTGTGTTTGGGGGAGCCACGGCAGATCAGGCCAAAATGCAGCAAACCTACCAGTTTTATAAAACGGAAGTGTTGAGCGATGCGGTGCCTTTCTTATTGTTTGCGGGAAATGTGCTGTTCTCCCACGGTGTTGCCAGTGGCTGGCGACCCATGGGCAAACGCAGTCAGGTTACCAAGGTGATCGACAACACGATCTACGAGATTGACCATCGCCCGGCCCTGGAGTTCTATCACTACTATTTGAATGACTTTGCACCGGATGCCGCCTACCCCTTAGCCATCTACCCGCCCGGTGAAGAACGATTCTTCTTGAGGGGAGTGCTCCGTCACGATGAAGCACTGGGCAGCATTACCGTTTCGGGTGATGTGCCCCAAAACGCGGTGGTGCAAATTACAGAGGCCTCTCTGGATGATGTGATTGCGGGCAGTGAGTCTGCTTTTAAAACGGCGATCGCACAGTACCCCGGCACTAAACCTGATGCCGCCCTCATTTTTTCTTGCTCCTGGCGACGCTATGTTCTGGGCACCCGCACCAACGATGAGTACGACGCAGTGACAGCACTACTCAAGGAGCCACTCCCCTGCTGTGGCTTTTATACCTTTGGTGAGATGGCTCCCTTTCAGCAAAAAGGTCAGGCTTTTTTCCATAACACCACCTTTGTGGCCTTGTTAATCGGGAGCCACTAACGACCGATGCAACCGCCCGATCAGGAAGCGATGCTCAAGCAGCTTCAAAAAGAAAATCGAATTCTCAAGAAACAGCTCGACCGCTCTGAAGCCGATCGGGCCAAGCTAGAGGTCACCAATCGGAACAAAACCTCACTCCTCAAGCAAGTCATTCTTGAACACCAAGAGTCTCAAGGCATCCTGGAGCAAAAGAGTAGCGCCCTAGAGCAGGCGATTGAGAAACTGAAGTTGGCCCAGTCTAGACTGGTTGAATCAGAGAAGATGGCCGCCCTAGGCACGCTGGTGGCAGGGGTCGCCCACGAAATTAACACCCCCGTGGGCACGGGGATCACCCTGGCCTCCACCCTGGCCGATGAAACCGAGGTGCTGATGGCGGCAGTGGCGAAGGGGGGATTGATGCGATCGCAATTCAATGACTATTTAGAAACGGCCCAGGAAGTAACCCATCTCCTGCTCAGTAACCTCAATCGAGCTGGAGAGTTGGTGCAAAGCTTCAAGCAGGTTGCCGTCGATCAGGCCAGCCTAGAGCGACGGCACTTTAACGTTAAGGACTACTGCGCAGAGGTAATCGCCAGCCTCTCGCCCAACGTAAAGCGCACCGCCCAAACCCTATCCCTCACCGGTGACCCTGCCATCTGCATTGACAGCTACCCCGGTGCCTTCGCCCAAATCATCACCAACTTACTGACCAACTCATTAACCCATGCCTACCCCTGTGCCGAAGAGATAGGACAAATGGGCCTCCACGTTACTCAACAAGATAATGTTCTACTGTTGCAATACAAAGACGATGGTTGTGGTATTCCTGCAGCCACCCTGGATAAAATTTTTGAACCATTCTTTACCACCGCTCGCCATCGAGGGGGAACCGGTCTGGGCCTGCATATCGTCTATAACTTAGTGACCCAAACTCTCCAAGGGAAAATTCTCGTGAGCAGTCAGGTGGGTGAAGGTACCTGCTTTGAAATTAGCCTGCCCCTCGGCGTATGAATTGCGAAGGACTGGGGCAAGCTAGGTATAGGGGAGTGCAGAGTCGGCTAAAAATGACGATAACTTTGGGATGCTGCACGAATTTCAAAGATATTGTTCTTTGTCCATAGTCTGACCAACATTAAATGACGCCTAATTTGCAACGATCTCATCTGAACCCAGTCAGTCCATCGCGTCTTGAAGAGGATGGGCTGCTGTTCTCAGACGAGGCAGATCGAGTCCAAGAGATCGTCGCGAACCCCGAAGCCTTAACGAATGGGCGTCAAGCTTGGAACGTAGTCATCATTGATGATGAGCCAGCAGTCCATCAGGCCACTCAATTAGCCCTCAAAAATTTTACCTTTGAAGGCAAGCCCCTCGTCTTTTGCTCAGCCTACTCCGCGGCAGAAGGTCAGAGACTTCTTTCTGAAAAGCATCTAGAAACTGCGTTCGTGTTGCTAGATATCGTCATGGAAACCCATGATGCAGGGCTTCAGGTCGTTCAATATATTCGCAAACAGCTCAACAATCATCAACTCCGCATTATTTTACGAACGGGGCATCCTGGTGAAGCCCCTGAAGAGTCTGTGATTCTAGACTATGACATCAACGACTATAAGCTCAAGGTAGAGTTAACGCGCCAAAAGCTACGAACCACCGTGATCACAATTTTAAGATCCTATCGAGACATTGTTTGCATCGACGAACAGCGCCAAGAACTGATAAAGACCCTAAAACACCTAGAGCAGGCTCAGCAACAGCTTCAAGAATATTCCTACACCCTAGAATTAAAGGTGGCTGAGCGCACTGCTGCCTTAGAAGATGCCAACCAAAAACTCCGCCGCCTAGCCGTGCTAGATGGATTAACACAGGTGGCTAATCGACGGCACTTAGATGAATATTTGCTGAACCAGTGGTCATGCCATAGACGCCAGCAGCAGCCCCTGGCGTTAATTATGGTCGATGTTGATTTCTTCAAGCTCTACAATGATTTTTACGGTCATCTGATGGGGGATGAGTGTCTGCAAAAAGTGGCTCAAACCATCGCTCAAAGCGTCAAACGTTCTACCGATTTTGTCGCTCGGTACGGGGGGGAAGAATTTACAGTGGTTCTACCCTGTACAGGGATACAGGGCGCTAGTCAGGTTGCGGAAAATATTATGGCGAGGATTCAAGAGCTACAAATTCCTCACGGCGCTTCCCCCATTAGCGACCAGATTACCCTCAGCATGGGACTGACAAGTTTAGTGCCACAAACTGAGCGATCCTTCAAAGCCCTCATCCAGAGCGCCGATCAGGCAATGTATCAAGCTAAACAGGCGGGGCGGAACCAATATCGCCTTTGCCTACCCGAAGCTACGACCTGAAGACCATCGACACCATTAAATAGAGGGTGGTCATCTAGAGCACAGAATTATCCTTTCTCACAGTGTTGAAGCAAAGGGACGCAAAGCGTATACTAGAAATTCTGACTCAGCAAATCTAAGCAAAAGGAATTTACATGTCGCGATATCGAGGCCCTCGCCTCAGAATAACTCGTCGTCTGGGGGATCTGCCGGGTTTAACTCGCAAAACCGCTCGACGAGCTTACCCACCTGGCCAACATGGTCAAGCGCGTAAGAAACGTTCTGAATACGGAACCCAGCTTGAAGAGAAGCAGAAACTGCGCTTCAATTATGGTCTCTCTGAAAAACAGCTTTTGCGCTGTGTGCGTAAAGCCAAGCGTTCAAGTGGTTCTACGGGTCAAGCTCTGCTGCAAATTCTAGAAATGCGGCTCGACAATACCATCTTTCGACTGGGAATGGCACCGACCATCCCGTCTGCTCGCCAGTTGGTGAATCACGGTCATTTAATGGTGAATGGTCGCGTAGTTTCGATTGCCAGTTATCAGTGCCGCCCCGGCGATATAATTGGGGTGCGCGACAAAGATAACTCGAAGAAAATGGTCGAGGAAAACCTCAAGTACCCCGGATTGGCAAATGTGCCGACTCATCTAGACTTTGATAAGAATAATATGACCGCCAAGGTCAACGGCGTCATTGAGCGAGAATGGGTCGCCCTAGAAATCAATGAGTTACTGGTGGTGGAATACTACTCCCGAAAAGGGTAAGCCCCAACAGACCCCAACATTACGAACCGCGGCATTGGTTCTTAAGCTTATTTTTTGCCCTCTCAGGCCCGTCAGCCTGAGGGGGATTTATTATTGAGCTTCGGTCCACAGTCGGTTCTGATAATGGCAGTACAATATGAGAATACTTTCTTAAAAAGTAAACATAAGTTAACTTGTATAATAAGTCACCTTAAATACTCATGCAGCCAGAGTCTACCCTTAACCAACTTCGGGAATCGCTTCCATCAGGCCAACTGCCATCTAGCTATGGCGTGTATTTCAAAAATACGCTGGTGGCGCTTTGCCATGCCCTTGAAGATCATATTTTACAGAACTGCAGTGACGATCCTAACCAGCAGCCTTTAGTGCTGGTGACGTTTCAGCAAGGGAAGTGGTATCTACAGGAGGCTGAACGTTACCTCGATATTGCGCGTTGCTCAAGTCATGTTGCGATCGCAGCGGTCCCTGACAGCGGTTTCGCAGAACATGAAGCCGGACAGCTCAAAAATGTATCGATGGTCCACCTCGACCCAGATGATAGCCTTGTGGAAGAGTGGAATCTCATTATTTTGGCTCCTGGCTATGCCTCAATGGTGTTATGCCATGAGCTAACGGACTCAGACTACCAGGCTCAGAACCAACCTGGAACCGATATTGAGCGAAAGTTTTATGGGTTATGGACCTTTGATCGCGATCAGGTGGTGAGAACCGCCGAAATTCTGATCGAGCGGATGCGTTCCTACAATGAACCGTTAGCAGACCAGCTCACCGGACGATGTCAACAGATTCAGAGCTGCATCGATGTGACTCCCGTTGACTTAAGTGGCGTCGTCACGCGCATTGTGTCCTATCTACAGAGTTCGCAGGAGCAGTTAGTCACCGTTAGTCGCCAAACCCGTGAATTCTGGGGGCTAGAGGGGCAAGCCGTGCGCATGAATCGCAACCTTGCCGCCAACAAGCTTCAGGCTTTTCTGCGAATGGCGCAGCGAGTAGATGAGCGTGATACAGCGAACCCTGTCGCGTCACTTCAGGTATCGGCCCTGTCAGAGACGCTGGGGCAAATGCTAGATTTGCCCACGATTAAGCTAAGGCGGTTGCGCCTAGCAGGTTTGCTATTTCGTGTGGGCTTGTCTGAAGCGCCTCCAGAAGTCTTTACCCGGCTTGCCAGCGATCTAGACAGCTCTACCCGAGTGCTGTGGAAAGATCGGGTGGTATTGGGCGCTCAGCTTTTGGGTGCGATGCCCGAACTAGAACCCATCGCTAAAATTATTCGGCACCAGCGAGAACATTGGGACGGCACGGGTCGCCCCGATGGCCTCAAGGCAGAAGAGATTCCCATTGAGGCTAGAATTTTAGGGTTAGTGGCTCGATTTCAAGAGCTGACGCAGACAAGAGGCGATCGCCCTGCCCTCGGCCTCAATGAAGCCCTCGAAAAATGTAAGTATCACAGCGGCAAGCGTTATGAACCTAATTTGGTTGAAACATTGGGCAACGTGGTCCGTCTGACTGAAATGGGTCTGATGCAGCTTCCGAGCCAACCGAGTCAAGTCCCCAAGGTCTGGCTAGAAGATGCGCCCCTCTCTGCTGCAACTTCAACCGAAAAAAAATCATGAGTACCCCGATGGATTTAGAAGCAATTTGTAACGGTTCAGTGAAAGACCTCGTTCAGGCTTCACTAGCGGGTGCTGAGCTATCTGGGGCTAGTCTCGACCATGCCAATCTGTCGCAGGCCAACTTAGCGGGGGCAACGTTAAGTGGCGCAAATTTACAAGAGGCCACTGTGCGCGCCAATTTGCGGGGCGCTGATTTGATGGGCGCTAACTTAACAGGTACTGACTTTCGGAATGCAGACCTGCGCGGAGCCTCTTTGATGGATGCCAAAATCAACCAAACCAGTTTTGCTGGGGCATTTATGGCGGGGGCTATTTTAACCCACCTAGATCTAACGGATATTGACTTGCGCGGGGCTGACCTCAGAGGTGCAACGCTAACGGGCGCTATTTTGCAACGTGCTGATTTGAGCAATACCAACCTGGCGGGTGCTGATTTATCTCAGGCAAACTTAGAAGAAGCGAATTTAAGTGGTGCCATTTTAAGAGGGGCTAACCTCTCTGAAGCTAATCTTTTATGTGCTCAGATCGATCGTGCCACCCTTCAGGGCGCAATTTTAGAGGGAACCTGCATTGAAGGAAGCTCGCTGCAGCAGTTTTAGCGGTTATCTTTGCCCTGAATATGACGAACGGCTGCCACGAGAGCATCAAGCATGACCCTGTAGCTTTCGTCTATGGGGCGCTCTAGCGTCATTAGACCTGACTGTTCTAAGGAAATAAACCCATAAATTGCAGCATTGATCATGCGCATGACATCAATGAGCTGCGCCTCTGTTAGGTCATAGGCATCCAGAGCTTGTCGCAGAAAGCTAAGACTACCCTGGATCACCACTGCGGCCTCAGCGTCACGGGGAGGCAGTTGAACCTGCATCATGATTTGATAGCGTCCTGGATACTTTTTAGAAAAATTTCGGGTAAAAAAGCCAAGCGGCTGAAGCAACGCAGGTGTGATGTCCTTGTCGGCCAATGTTTGTTGACAGTCTGCTAGGTATCGATGCCAGATCTCGATGGCGGTGGCCCGTGCCAGGTGTGCGCCACTCTCTAAATGTCGGTATATCGCTGGAGGCTTGATACCAAGACTACGGGCAACCTGGCTTACCCCTAATGCTGTAGCTCCTCCTTGATCGACACACCGAATGGCGGCATTGATCACATCTTGGCGCGACAGTGAATTTTCTTTGGTTGGACGACCCATTCTTTGCTTTTAGTTAATAGTATTAACTAAATGTGAGTACAATTAACTGTATCAAGTCTGATGTATGGAGTTGTCTATGACTGCCTTAGTATTTCGGCCTGCGAGTGAACTTGCGAGGATGATTAAAGATCGCACCCTTTCCTCTGTCGAACTCCTCAATGCCTATCTCGCTCAGATTGAGAAATACAACCCTAAACTCAATGCCATTTGCACCCTAGACAAAGAGAACGCTCAGGCTAGGGCAAAGCAAGCCGATGCAGCCTTGGCTAAAGGTGAAAATTGGGGGCCGCTGCATGGCATCCCGGTTACCCTGAAGGATATTTTTGAAACAGCCGGACTCAAGACCACCGCAGGCTATCTTCCTCTCAAAGATTATGTGCCCCAGCAGGATGCCACCGTTGTTGCTCGCTTGAGAGCGGCTGGGGCGATCATTCTGGGCAAAACAAATTTAGCGGAACTAGGGGGAGATTTCCAAAGTACAAACTCCTTATTTCCGCGAGTGAATAACCCTTGGAATCTGGACTATACCCCTGGTGGTAGCTCCGGCGGCAGTGCAGCGGCGGTGGCGGCGGGACTCTCTGCCCTAGATTTAGGCAATGATTTCGCTGGTTCGGTACGACAGCCTGCCCATTTTTGTGGCCTCTACGGTTTAAAACCCACAGACCGTCGAATTTCGACTGCAGGGGTGATCCCAGAAGTCCCAGGACTCCCGAACTGTTTGCGACAGATGATGACGGTGGGGATTTTAGCGCGATCGCTCCCAGATATTCAGCTTTGCTTTACGGTGATCGCCGGAGCGGATCCCCGTCGCCCAGATGTGCCCCCGATTCCTGTAGATCCCTCACCCGAAAAATCGCTGCAAACCCTCAAGCTAGCTTGGACCGAGGAGTGGCCGGAGGTTCCTGTGGGAGCAGAAAGCCGAGACATTCTGCACAACGTCTTTAAAAAGCTCACCGAGGCAGGCGTTCAAATGGGAGGGCCAATCTCGTTTGATTATTCTGAAATGTTTGGTCTCTATGGTCGCATGGCTGCCTACGTCAATAAATATGCTCAGCCCGTCAATCGCCACACGGTGCGGCTTAGCCTTCAGTTACTTTGGCGCACCGCCACTCAAGGGGATAAAGAACTTCGGCGTCTCGGCAACTTTAGCCGTTTTTGGCCGGAGTTACTGAAGCCGACCCTGAAGGGCTACTTTGAAACCTTGACAGAACGAGATCGCTTTACCGCCCACATCGACGCAGCACTAGACCCTTGGGATGCTTGGCTCTGCCCCGTGGCTGTCACCCCGGCCTTTACCCATCGCCCTGCCTGGACGGCCATTGATGTTGACGGTCGGGCCTATCCCCACAGTGTTGCCAACGGAGCTTATACGATGCCCTTTAATTTGAGTGGACATCCGGCGGTGGTAATTCCGGTGGGCCAAACCCAGGGGGGATTACCCGTGGGGTTGCAGATTGTGGGGAAGCGGTGGCGGGAGATGGAGTTGTTTGCGATCTCACAGCAAATCGATCACATCGTCGGTCACTTTCAAGTCCCTTCAGGCTATTAATCCTTTGCGCTTTTCTTGCGTGAAGCTGCAGTCAAAGAGCCATTAAGTTTCAAGAATAAGTGGAAATCAGGTTCTAAAGAAGACTAGAATTTCTGTATCAAGCGTTACAGAATAGAGGTTAGTCATGCTTAGTTCGACCGTTGTCTCTCAGCAATCTATCTCGTCTAAAGAGGTATTTGTCCCGCAAAAGGATCAGTGGGTTCAGTTGCGTGATTGCTTGAGTACCTATGGGGCCGATCAAGCGCTGTTGCTTTGTGAGTCGGGGGATGATCAGTGGGTTGCCTGGGTGCCCAATCACGGCCAAGCGGTCTTGGGTCGAGAACAGATGGTGATGGCACTTTAGGTCAAGTTCGTAATACTCAGAAAAAACTTCAATAACAGGATTGATAGTCCATTGTTTATCCATTTTGAAAAAATCACCTGTGAATCTCTCGAAGGAAAGCTTTGATTGCTTGGGGCTGCTCCTGGGGACGCACATACTGCGCTAGCAATTTTAAATCCAACTCTGGGAAAAACTGACTCCGTTCGATTTGCAGGCAATCCTGATTCCTTAAGTCATACAGGCTGAGCGCGTTATTCTGCCAAATCAAAACTTCAGGTATGCCTAGCCCTTGATAAATGGACAGTTTATCGATGCTCCCGCTAGTCATATTCACTTCAATGGCAAAATCAGGCAACGCTTTGAGTGTATCGACGCAGTAGCACTCATCGGGTTCTAGCCCACGGGCCTTAGCTGCTTGTCGAAAAGTGGTGGAGCCATAGCCATGTAAAGGAATATCTAATTCTTCTGCATAGCGCTCCAGCAGTCTGGCAATCACCTTTTTTAGCATTTCGTGTTCAGGAGAAGGCATGAAGAGTTCTAGATTTCCCTCTAGATAAAGCAGCCTCAGCCGGGGATAGTCGCCAAGCGTCGTCAGCAAGTTCTCGTACTGCTGCCAGGTGATCCCCGTTAACGTGACTCGCTGTTCTTCAATGGTGAGGGGTGCTGTTGGCATGAGCGTTAGCTTCCCTTTGTGAGTTATAACAATTTCTGGTGTATGGCCTAGGAGATAAAAAAGGCGTATCCTTCTGGACAAGCAAACGTACCAGAGAGAATACACCATGCCTCAAGATAATCTAGTGGAGTTCAAAACACCAGAGAC
>JBAUJD010000033.1:0-5251 GCA_049683515.1 Thermosynechococcaceae cyanobacterium
ATAAAACCCCGACACGGCCCATAACTTCTGACTCAGACCTACCTTGATTTGATGTAAGCAATTGTAACAATATATCTTTTCTTAAGCATTAAGACGTTCCAATGAGTTCCATTGATGGGGCTGAACCGATTCAAATAAAAGCCGTTCAAGCGCCTCAGGCCGGTAAAATCAAGCTAAGATTGATACATATCTTAATGATGAATACTTCAGGAGGGAGCCGATGGTTGCTCTAAACGAAAGTCGTCCTGCTACTCAAAATCGACTCACCACACAGGTTCAAGAGATTGCTACTGATACCACAGTACTCCGATCTTTGGACTGGGACCGCGATCGCTTTGATATTGAATTTGGCCTCCAGAACGGTACCACCTACAACTCCTATCTGATTCAGGGCGCAAAAACTGCACTGGTTGATACCTCCCACGAAAAGTTTCGCGACCTGTATCTGAAGCTACTCAAGCAAGAAATTGATCCGGCTGACATTGACTATTTAGTGATTAGCCACACTGAGCCTGACCACAGCGGGCTAGTGCCAGATATTTTAGCCCTTGCTCCCAACGTAACGGTGGTAGGGGCAAAAATTGCCCTCAAGTTCCTCGAAGACTTGGTGAATCAGCCCTTCCCCCAGCAAATTGTTAAAAGTGGCGAACAGCTCGATCTGGGCAATGGGCATGTACTCGAATTTATTAGCGCCCCCAATCTGCACTGGCCCGATACCATCTTTACCTACGACCACGCTTCCGGGATTCTCTACACCTGTGATGCCTTTGGCGCGCACTACTGCAAAGACGATATCTTTGACGAAGACCTAGAAGATCTATCGCCGGACTATCGGTTTTATTACGAGTGCTTGATGGCTCCCAATGCTCGTTCAGTGCTGTCCGCTATGAAGCGGATGGACCAGCTAGAGGGCGAGATTGCCACCATTGCCACCGGGCACGGTCCGCTGCTGCGCCACCACCTCACCGAGCTAACCAGCCGCTATCGCGAATGGAGTCAGGCCAAGGCTAAGGCTGAAAAAACAGCGGCGGTCTTTTATGTCTCGGATTATGGCTATAGCGATCGCATCTCTCAGGCCATCGCCCGAGGCATCTCTAAAACCGGTGTCGCCGTCGAAATGATGGATCTTAAGGCCGCAGACGTGCAAGAAATTCAAGAACTCGCCAGCCATGTTTCTGCCATTGCAGTGACGCCGCCACCGGCCTCTGGTCCCCATGCTACCAAGGTGCAGGCGGGGCTAGCTACAATTTTGGCAGCGGCGAATAACAAACAAATTATCGGCGTTTATGAATCCTATGGCGGTGATGATCAGCCGATTGATCCCATCGTGACGCAGTTCAACGCTCTCGGCCTCAAGGAGGGGTTTCCCAGTATTCGTATTAAGGATACGCCTAGCGAAGGTCTATACCAGCAGTGCGAAGAATCGGGGACAGACCTAGGCCAGAAGCTAACGCTGAAGGACAATATCAAAAAGGTCAAGGCCATTGATAATGATCTAGAAAAAGCACTAGGGCGAATTAGCGGCGGTTTGTACATCATTACGGCTCAAAAAGGAAAGCTTACTGGGGCGATGCTAGCCTCTTGGGTGGCTCAGGCCAGCTTTGACCCGCCCGGTTTTACGGTGGCCGTCGCCAAAGATCGTGCCATCGAATCGTTGATGCAGGTGGGCGATCGCTTTGTCCTCAACATTTTAGAGGCGGATAACTACTCTGCTCTGATGAGTCATTTTTTGAAACGGTTCCCGCCCGGTGCCGACCGCTTTGCTGGCGTCAAAACCCGTGAAGCAGAGAACGGCTCTCCGATTTTAGGCGATGCGCTGGCCTATCTTGAATGCGACGTTGTGAGCCGGATGGAATGTAGTGATCACTGGCTGGTTTATAGTCAAGTCAAGGTCGGTAAAGTCTCGAACTTGGACAGCCTCACTGCGGTCCATCACCGCCAAGTCGGAACTTATTACTAGCTGGAGTGGCTAGCGTCTCGATTCCTTAATCACAGGTAGAGTGATTCTAATTTTTTACCGTGACTTTGAAACAACCCTGCGGCTGAACCAAGAAAGCCCTAAACAGAAGCCAAATTTAAGTCAGGAGTCGCCTGCAGCGCTCGATTTAAGATCGAGACTGGCTCCTGATTAAGAGGCCAAGCAAAGGCATGACGAAACGCATTCTCCTGGCAGGCTTTGAGTTGAGCAAAATCAATGATGTCATGGGTGAGCAAATTCTCGTACTCAAACGGAAGCCGCACGTCATGAAGCCCCGCATTATCGGTACAAATGGCAATATCGACCCCGGCATCAAAGCAGCGATCAAACACCAGCTTCAACTGATGCATATCTTCCAGCGTTCCCGTTTTGAAATAGGTGGTCGGACAAATTTCTAGGCATTGCTTCCGCTCCGCGACTAATGGCAACAATTCCGGGTGCAGCAACGGAATCTGAATCCCATGACCAATTCGCTTCAGATAGGGTAGTAGCTCTGGATGACAGCCCTTGGTGGTCTCATAGACGTGACCCGTGGTGTTGATGCCCAAAGACCGAGCATAGGCATAGAGTTCAACAAATTCATCCATGCGATCGCCATAGAGGCCATCGTCTCCGGCAATATCAATTCCGCAGATGTAGTGGGGCATCTGAGCGGCCAAATCGACAATGGCACGATTGACCGCGTAGGGCAGCCGGGAATGCATACACAGAATTTGACTGGTAATGATGGGATATTCATTGAGCTGGCTGGCTTGGCCCACGGTCTCGACAATTTGGGCCATGCAGTCAATCCGTTGGGATTCGGTCAGGCTGTCCGCTGTTCGGTAATAGGGGGTGTAGCGTAACTCTAGGTAGGCTAAATTTTCAAAAATATAGGCTCCGCGCATGAGCCGATAGATGAAGTAGGGTAGCGTCTCGTTATTTTGGACGCTTTCTACTAGCGTGTGTAGCTCAAGGTACTCCGCTAGAGACTCGCGAGGACGGCTATAGAAATCTTCAAAGGCGGCGTAATCAACAAATTGTTGAGCCAAGTCAGAACGGTTGCGCTCAAAAAATCGCCACAAAACACGAGGTACAACGGAACCCCCTAAATGACGATGAAGTTCAGCATAGAGCGCCATAAAATCCCCCGGTTATTCTGATGTGAGCAGCTATTAACTCAATATAAACAAAAATTAATATTTTGACCGTAGGTTGTGGGTTCGGATCTTTTCCACCCCAGACCAGTACCAATCCATCTGGCTTAGAAGCGCATAAATAATAAACTTGAGGTTATCTTCGTTCACGTCAAAGATAGGCTTAAATCCCGTTCTCAAAAGTTTCTGTGGATCGCCCCAAGTATGAACAACATAGTTTTTAAGCGTCTCAGGCACCTGAGATTCTTGGATGATGGGCTGCAGGGTCGGAGGCAGCAGCGATGAAACCTGTTCAACCATTTTGGCGACAGAGGTGGGCTGCCCTTGACCAATGTTGTAGATCAGGTCGGAGATATCGTCGAGGGTTGGTTTAGGCTTCGGCAGAGTCAGCAGATGCAGAATGGCCCGACACACTTCTGAGGCAAAGATGGCGTCTCTGGTTTGGGTCCCTGGTTCAAAATTGCCGTCTTGCCCCCATACGTCAAAAGTTTGCTGCTCTATGGCATGCCACACGAGTTGCGTGTACAGGTTTCCCACTTGGCCTTTATGTTTCTCTGTCACGCCATACACCGAGAAAAAACGACAAATTTGTACCGTTAGATCGTTGCAGAGGGCTTGCTGAATTGCCATGTTCTCCATGAGCAGCTTAGCGAGTTCATAGAGCGAACCGGGCCAGACGGGCTGAGTTTCTACCGAAGGGCGGGTCTTACACAAACTGCTGGTAGAGGCAAAAATAAGCCGAACGTTAGCCCGAACGCACCACTCTAAAACGGCTTTCCAGGTTTCAACTTCGTCTGTGACATCGGCCAAGCTCTGAAAGTGAGGCGCACTGGAGCGACCACCGACAAAGATGACAATATCAGGCTTGCAGCGCGGGTTCTGGGCGTATTGGAGATGCGATCGCACATCTACTTTCTCCTGCAACGGCTCTGGCAAATTCTGCCGTTGGCCCAAGCTGAGATTGTCATTGATGTATAACTGTTCAACCGGAAAGCCAAACTCATAGAGCTTCGTGATTAAATGCGAACCAACCTGTCCACACCCTCCCATGACGCAAATAGATTGAGTCAGTAACGGTTTGATGTTGCCTATCAGCGGATCTTGAGTGGCCTTCGTAAAATACCAGTGCCGTAGATCTTCACCGTTATAGGGCAGAGCAGCCAATAAATCGAGCATGAGATCACTACTTCCAGTTTTCCCGCCGGAGCAGGGGGTTAACGTACTCATTGAGACCTTCACCGATGAAAGAGAGTCCCACTACCATCAGCGTCATTGCAAATCCGGGGAAAAATGTCGTCCACCAAATTCCTGTGGATAATCCATCTAGCGCTGATCGCAGGTCATGGCCCCATTCCGCCGTCTCCTCCGGTAACCCTAAACCGAGGAATCCCAGCCCTGCCAAGGTCAGAATCGCATCGGCAGCATTGAGGGTAAACAGCACCGGCACACTCTGAATCACGTTTAAGAACAGATACCGCGTGAGCACCCGCCAAGTTGAGGCTCCCAGCGCCTGTGCGGCCTCAATAAATAGCTCTGTTTTGATGCTGACCGTGTGATTGCGAACGACCCGATAGTATTGCGGAATATAGGCAATGCTCAGGGCAAGGGCCGCATTGAGGATACCTCGACCCACCACAAAGGCCACCGTGACTGAGAGCAGCAATCCGGGCAGCGTGTAAATCGTATCCATCAAAAACAGCAGGATGCGATCGAGCCATCCCCCCAAATACCCGCTCAGCAATCCCAAGGGAACCCCGATGCAGAGGCTAATCAGCGTTGCGACTACCACCACCTTGAGCGCCGCTTGAGACCCAAAAACAGTGCGAGAAAAAACGTCATACCCTTGCCGACTGGTGCCAAACCAATGCTGGGTAGAGGGGGCTTCGTGGGGGGTGTTACTCAGAAAATCGGTAGAGCTTTGCAGCCAACCCCAACTCTGGAGCGTAGGGGCAAGAAAGGCAGCAAGGATGTAAAACAGCGTAATTACGAGTCCCAGAGCCATCATCCGTAGCGATAGGCTAGGATTCCGCAAAAATCTAAATAGTTGTCGCGGAGGCTTCTTCGCTGCGGTCATAGGGTATATTGGGGAAAATTAATAAAACTATACGATCCAAATTAGAGAACCTAGTCTATAATC
>JBAUJD010000034.1:0-9049 GCA_049683515.1 Thermosynechococcaceae cyanobacterium
GCCTCTGCCCTGGTGCTTGGCTTTCGACAGGTCGGAGGTCTTCAGTTTCTAGAACTGGCGGCTTATGATCGTTTGGTTCAGACCCAGCCTGATTTAGGCGTTGATCCTCGCTTAGTGGTGGTGGGGATTACAGAGCGAGATATTCAAAAGCTCGGGCAGTTTCCGATTCCTGATGCGGCCCTGGTGAAGCTGCTCCAAAAGCTTCAGTCCTACCAGCCTCGCGTGATTGGTCTTGATATGTGGCGCGGAGACATTCAGATTCAGCCGGGGACCAATCGCAATGCTGAGGCCGATCGCATCGCCCTAGTCGAACAGCTTAAAAGCTCTGATCGCATCATTACCATTGCCTATGTCGGTGATGAGCGCGAAGAACCCATTGCACCGCCCCCTGGCCTGCCCATAGAACAGATTGGCTTCAATGACCTCGCAGTAGATCCGGGGGGGGTATTGCGGCGCAACCTGCTCTATATCAGCGATTATTTACCCGCAGGAGATTTTTTTCCGTCTTTTTCGCTCCGTACAGCACTGCGATATTTACGAGATGACGGTATTGAAGATGAAGCTAGCGATGCCGATGAAAACATCCTGCAGATTGGCAAAACGGCTTTTCTGCCTCTGACGCCTCGATTTGGGGGCTATGTGAATCTCTTTGAGGCCCAGACCTATCAGATTATGCTGAGGTACCGTTCGGTTCGCAACAGCGTTAAGCAGGTGAGCCTCACACAGGTCTTAGAAAACCAGATTGATGCGAAGCAATTCAAAGATCGGGTAGTCCTGATTGGGACAACGGGGACCAGTGGCCGTGATTATGTGTCAACACCCTACAGCTCTGGCCTGAACGATCAGGACACGATGCCGGGGGTCGTGGCCCACGCTCAGATGGTGAGCCAGTTTTTAGATGCGGCCTCTGGTGAGCGATCGCTGATTTATTCCTGGTCTGACCCGGTAGAAATGCTCTGGATTTTAAGCTGGGCCTTCTGCGGTGGCGTGCTGGCTTGGCTAGTACGCCGTCCACTGGGTTTAGTGATAGGGGGCGGCGCAGCGATTAGTTCACTGCTGCTGCTGTGCCAAGGGTTATTTCTACAGTCGGTCTGGGTGCCTCTAGTGCCCTCTTTCTTGACGTTCTTAGGCGCGAGCGGTGGTGTGGTGTCTTACCGCGCTCAGCAGTCCCAACGGCAGCAAAAAATGGTGATGAGGCTGCTGGGGCAAAGTTCATCGCCTGAAATTGCAGAAACGCTATGGCAGCGGCGTAATGAACTCTTAGAAGACGGCAAGCTGCCGGGACAGGCGCTGACGGCAACGCTGATGTTTACCGATTTGAAGGGGTTTAGCAGTATTTCTGAGCAGCTCTCGCCCAATCAGCTCTTGAACTGGCTCAATGAGTATTTTGAGGTGATGACTGATGTAGTGGTGGCGCATAGCGGCGTCATCAATAAGTTCACCGGCGATGGTCTGATGGCGGTGTTTGGGGTGCCGATTCCGAGGGAGGACAGGGATGCGATCGCAGCCGATGCTCAACAAGCCGTCACCTGCGCCCTCAAAATGGGGACAAAGCTCAATGAGCTGAACGAACGTTGGCAAGCGCGGGGGTTACCGGAGGTGCAAATGCGGGTGGGGGTCTTCACTGGATCGGTTGTTGTTGGCAGCTTGGGGAGTAAAGCCCGATTAGAGTATGGCGTTATTGGTGACAGCGTCAATACCGCTTCTCGGTTAGAAAGTGTTGACAAAGATCGACAGCCTTCACCTTGTCGAGTCTTGATTGCTAAAGAAACCCTGGACTACCTCAGCGATAACTATGAAGTCGAGGCCTGGGGCGCACTATCGCTCAAGGGCAAAGCTGAGCAAGTGGAGGTCTATCGCGTGATTGATTTTGTGAAGTCGGAAGACACTTGAGCATGCCCCAGATTACAAAGATTCAACCCATTTCAATGGTTTTGTCAGATTAGCCCGTACTTTAGTCGCAGGTGGTAACTCAAAACTCAAAATTGAGAACTTAAAACTGTCTCGTTAGGGGCACTCTAAGGATTCACGAGTAGACACGCCCGTCACTGGATTCACGCCATCGGCTACCTTACAGAGTTCAACCACTTGCTCTTTATCAATAATGGAGTTACTGAAGTCAGCCCCCGTAATATTGGCATCTCGCAAGCTGCACTGCAAAAACGTAGACTCGACTAAAATGGCATTGCGAAAGTCTGATTCAATAAAGCTGGTTAGATAAGCAAACCCATAGGATAGGTTCGCATCTTGAAAATTCGCTCTAGAGACATTCGAGGCATTGAAAACGACGCCTTCTAGCTTGGCATCGCTGAAGTTAGCTCCTGATAACCGGGCCTCGGCAAATTCGGCTTCTTGCAGGTTACGGCCTGAAAAGTCATTGCCCGTTACTTTGAGATCATCGTTGGCTCTAGTGGCCGCAGAGCTAGCGGCAAAGGCAGGGGTAGGTAGCAAAAGTAGTAGAGCGAGGACAACACTAAGAAGTCCAGTAAAAATTCGTGACATATTTGGTGAAGAGTAGCGTGAACAATGGGGGCAATGGAGCAGTGAAATGCTTGAAGCCTCACCGTAATCATAAACTGAGCTGGGGGCCGCTGAGAATTTGCATGTGCATGATGCCAGCTCCATTCGATTTGCAGGTAAAGCAATCTTTAATACAAAGCTCTTCGTTAGAAGAAGACCGCAGGTGAGACATGAAAGTATTCAGCTAGTTTTTCAATATGTCCCACAGTTAGCTTGCGCTTCCCATTCAACACTGCAGAGACAATTGATTCTGTTTTAAAAATCGGCAGTAAATCCTTCTGGCGTAAGTTGAACTCCGCAATGAGTGCCTTCAGCAGCTCAATGCCTCTTAATTCAGGCATCGGAAAATGCTTCTCTTCGTACTCGTGTACCAAGGTTCCTAGAATATTGAGGTAGTCCCGCTCATCGTGATTTAAAGCTTCTTGATCCAGAAGGTTGTCAATTTCTGCTTGCGTTGCATCAAGTTCCTTCGGTGAGGAGATCGGACGCGGAGGAAATCGCCGTAACAGATCGATGTAAGTCTTTTTAGGAATGGTTGAACCAACTGTCACGCTTCCAATGCTCCTTGTTGTATTCTGCATGGGTAAGAATATGGCGAACAAATACCTTCTGGTACGCATAATCAATGAGGATAATCAAACGGTAATTATTGCCGCCGATATTGAACACAGTGAATTGTCCAACCCGATCTGCAGAGGAGAATGTCTGACGCACCTCAACTAGATCTTGCCACGTTGCTTTTGATGTCAGCCTGTACCATAACTGTAAGCTGGGCTTAGCATTAGGATGCTTCTCCCAGAAGCGTATCAAATGGGATCGGGTAATGATGTGCATTCAATAATGCCTTTGGATTGGTGCGGTTTGGCATCATTCACGCTTCCTACGGCATAGGTGCAGTCTGAATAGAGCTTAGCAAAATGCGAACTTATTTGGCAAGGCAGGGTAAATGAAGATGCATGCACAAAGCTTGAAGTGCATAGCGAAGGATCAGGAATGAGGGCTTTATCTCCAAAATCTTGGGGGCTAGCAACGACAATTTTGCTCGGTGCAATCCTTCGCTTCTGGAATCTTGATCTCAAGCCACTGTGGATGGATGAAACGATCACAGCTTTGTTTAGTCTGGGCCACTCCTACAGCGAAGTCGCCCTCGGTCAGGTCCAGCCCCTAGCAAAGCTTTCTCTACTCTTTCAATGGCAACCAACCTCCTGTGCTGCCATTGCCGAGGCGATTCGCACTCAATCGACGCATCCTCCACTCTTTTTTTGCTGGCTCCATCAGTGGCTGGGCTGGGTCGATCGCTTTGACCTGAGTTTGGCTTGGAAGGTGCGATCGCTTCCTGCCTTCCTCGGCATCCTTGCCATTCCTGCCGTTTATCGCCTCAACCGACTGGCGTTTTCACCCTCTGCTGGTCTCGCTGCAGCCTTAATGATGGCAGTGTCGCCCTTTGCCGTTTATCTGTCCCAAGAGGCTCGCCACTATACGTTGCCAATGCTGCTGTTGACCCTCTCGCTAGTGGGGTTGGTGTTGATGCTGCAAGATCTCTGTGAGCGTCAGGTCGTTAGCCCTGGCATTTGGGTGGGGTGGGTTATCCTTAATGGGCTGGGCTTTTACACGCACTATTTTTATGCCCTCGCAGTGATGGCTCAAATTCTGACCATGCTGGGTCTGACTTGGCTCTATCGTGCAAAATTACCTCGACGAGCTGGGGGTGTGATTGGACTTGCGATCGCAGGCATTGTTCTCATTGATCTCCCCTTGCTACCGCAGTTCATTGAACACCTGCAGCAACCTGCCACCGACTGGCTCAACCTGACCACGAGCGACCTCAATCTCGTTACTCCGCTGTTGCGCCTCTTGGCCGGCTTCATTCTGATGGTGGTGATGTTGCCCATCGAAGACCAGTCAATTGCTATCACCATTGGCAGCGGCCTCATCATGCTTCTATTCTCAGGCTGGCTTTGGTGGCGAACGGTTCGGGGCTGGGTGAGGCTGTGGCGGAATGCAGCAACTCGACTATCGCTCCTGATTCTGGGCAGCGTTCTCAGTGGTCTGCTACTGGAGTATTTGGTAGTGATCTATGGACTGGGTAAAGATCTGACCCTTGCCTTTCGCTATAACTTCATGCTTTATCCGTTGGCCTGTGCACTGATCAGCGCAGGCTTGACTGCGCCCCCAGCCCTAGAATGGGAGGGCCAACAGCGTAGTAGACGTTTTGCCAATATTAGAGAGCAAAGTCTTCAGCGTGACCTGCCCCTCGTGGCTGCCGTGGGTTTAATCAGCTCAGTCTGCGTTGTGTCTGGGTTAGCCTTTCTCAAGCCATTCCAGCCTGGACAAATTGTGCAACACCTGCAGACTAATCCGCCTGCCTTAGTGGTGCAGACCTATGACAGTTGGCAATCGGTTGCCTTTGGTCTCAGCTTAGTCGCAAACCTTCCTCAAACAGAGCCGATGCTCTGGCTATTTCAGGCTCCTCAAGACATCAAAAAACTCGTGATTAACCCAACCTATACAACCCTCAAGTCGCTTTGGCTGTTTAGCGCCCTCTCGAATCAGGCTCCTTTCCCCACAACATTCACTGTTCAATCCGGAGCGCAATCCTCTTCGACTAGCATCTGTCGCTCAAGTCAAAAAGACTACCAAGCGATGAATATTAAGTACCGTGACTATCACTGCGTCCGCAATGCCCGTTAGCCGACTGGCTTTAGTGGAAACATCATATTGAAGCTCACCGTTGCATTCGCCGGCGGCAACCCCCCTAGCACCAAAAGCTTTTCAATTAGGGCTTGCTGTACCCCTGACTGCCTTGCAGCAAAGTGTCGATTTTGTCCCAATCGCAATCGGTGAATGACGTCCTGCACCTTTAAGTAAGTGTGAGAGCGATAGCGAACTTCACCTTCACGGTCGGCAATGACGAGTCCCCGTGCAATAGCATTGGCAATATCGTGGGTCGTCACCCCCTTATTAATGGCAATCGAAGCCGCATCCAGATCTGCATCATAGGCCTGCTGGGCTAAAGCAACAATCATTTGCTCCGAAACGCCCGAACGATTGGCCGCCATACTCCATTCTTCGCCGAGACGTAGCCGCCGAATGACATTCTGCACCTTGAGATAGGTGCCTGAACGATAGGTGAGATCACCATCGCGATTAGCCACTACTAAGCCACGGGTCAGCACGTTCGCCAATTGTTGGCTGGTGGCAACCTCTGCCAGACGACTGGCCTCATCATCAGAAAGCGGAGATGGAGCAGATTGCGCCGTTATTGAAGGGCTAGGTAGGGTCACAACCGGAGCCGGGGGTACCGGTCGGAGATCACGAGCCACGGGAGGCGATGGAGATTGAGGTGCAACAATGGCTTGCCGTGGCTGAACTGGCGTCACGGCTGCCGACGGCCCAGGAAAACGACGCTGGGGTAATAGTGTATCGAGGTTAACGCCTGAAACCGTCACAGATGGAGTGGATGAAATCAGTGATCGGTCAGACCTTTGACCCAGAGATCGAGCAAGGGTCTGCCGCTGTGCTGGAGATTGCTGCAGGCGTTGGACTGCCTGACGTTGTGAAGAACGGCGCAACGACGCTGCCAGCGATCGCTGAGCTTGCAGGTTTTGCTGTGGCGATGGTCGGCTCGCAATCTGCGGATTTTGTGACGACGAAGGTTGGTCAACGGCCTGCCGTTTTGTCGGAGAGCCAAGTTTGGGTTGAGACTCAACTATATTGCCTGGTGCAGCTTGCCCAGAACCCGGCAAAGGAAAACGAGGAGACGTCTCTAGAGACTTTTTCTCAGCAGAAGAATCTTGTTCCGGCGGTCCTGTTGAGACCAGGGAGGGTGACGGACGGAAGCTATATACCGAAAGCCCCAATACCGCAGTCGCCAGCCCACCCACAACAAAGCCAGCCTTTGCTAAGCGCGAGCGATCAATCGCTCCTGAACGCTTTAATTCAGACACTGGGCTGGCCGGACTGAGGGGAACAGCATGCATTACCCCCAAAGAAGGGACAAATAGACTTAACAGCTCCTCCTGTTCTAATGCAGAGAAGCTTTCTTGCTGAATATCTTCGGGCACTGCAACACCGGGACGCGCAGCTTTACATTTTTCTAATGTTTCTAAGCTTAAGGTCGCCAGTTGAGGCGGCGGCTCTTGAGGCCGGATTAGCTTAGCGGGTCCCTGCTGCAGACAGGCAAAGATAGACTCAAGCAAGTCATCGGTTAGCGGTCCTTCAATGTGGTAGCTCAGAAAAAGAGGAACATAGCCCTGTTCTGCATCCTCGTTGTAGACCCACCCAAAAAAGTAATCCTGTGGCGTAGCTTGATGCACATAGGCGGCTTGGTACTGAGCTTCGTAGGGATTGCAGGGTTCCCAGTATTGATCCACAATTTCTTCCATGAAGAGACTCTGGATCGCAGATGATACTTGGCTGCTTACCAGCAACTGCAGTCCAGAATTCTGGAAGCTTGTATAAACAAGTTGGTTCAAACGTAAGGTCATCATTCCCTCGGTCTAGCCCCTCACGGGCTGATCTACTGTCTTTCTATGACTTAGAGGCGACGTGATTGTTTCAGTGTGTCCTGCACTAGCTTTCACCAACGGTAGTCTAACCCGAAAGCAACTACCGACCCCTACCCGACTGGTAACTATAATTTCACCGTTATGCTGCTGTGCGATCGCCTTTGCAATAGACAACCCCAGTCCTACTCCCCCATCTCGACGAGACCTTGCTCTATCGGTACGCCAGAGCCGTCTAAACACAGAACGAATTTGATTAGGGGCAATGCCAATACCCGTATCTTCGAAGCTGATAAAGACCGACTTAACTGACTTCTCAATTCTTACCTTAACAGATCCACCGGCAGGCGTATATTGTAATGCATTTTCTAGCAGGTTCGAGAACAGGCGGGACAGCTTCGCTTCATCACCAAGGACAAAGACATCTGGGATCAGAACAGATTCAAAGGCAATGTGGCGGCTTATCGCTTGAGGTTCCAGCAGCGTCAACAGACCCTGGAGAATTTTATAGACCGAAATCTGCGAGACTTCAGTTTTCTGACTCTCGGCATTGACTTCAGCGCGGGCCAAGAATAGCAAATCTTCCACCAGCTCAATCATTTGGTCAGTGGCGCTAGAAATGGCCGCTAACTTCCGTGTGTTTTTGGGGTGAATACGCTCGGGATGTTTCATGATCACCTCTAGCGAGAACTTCATTGCCGTGAGGGGACTGCGGAGTTCATGGGAGGCATCGGCGGTAAACTGCTTGAGTTTTTCGTAGCTGCGTCGCGTCGGGGCCAGGGTTCTTTGGGCCAGAATGATACTTCCCAGGCTACTGAGGCTGAAGGCGACAAAGGCACCCACTGTCATGCCTACCCGGAGCTGTCGAAAAATCTGTTCAATCGGTTGAGTGGACTCAGTAACGAGGATATATCCCTCAATCTGATTTGCTTGATCTGCAGAGAGAACCGGTAGAAGTAAAGACCGTGTATTGGAGCTGCGAAAATCAATGCGCTCTGAACCGATATCTGGCGGTAGTAGAACAGAAGCAGAGCCTTGGATAGCAAGTCGAATTTTTTGAGCGTTGTACCAGGTGATGCTTTGCTGGTCTCGGTGGAGCAAAATATGCCATGGGTTTTTGAGCGTTAGCGCAGATCGACCTTGCTGCTGGAGTGCTCGCAGGCTGGGCTGGGCTGCAATGGCAAGTTTTTCGAGGCGACTCTCTTGCTGTGCATGCACAACATGGACAAAGCCCAGATAGACCGATAGGGCTGATGTGCCTAAGATAGCTGCCATGACAACCCAGTAGGTTGCCAGTAGACGCCAACCTAAGTCTTTAAATGAGGCTACTGAAAACGTCATTAAAAGGGTTGCCGCAAAAGTGGGACAAGGTCATTATCAGAGTCGCAATAGTTATTTATCTTTGAGGGCCACCATTGACCACTATTCATAGAATAAGGCTATCGTTTAGGCTCTTAATCTCTATGATGACACTCTATCGACAATCACTCTATTCAGGGTGTGATCTAGATGCGGTACTGATGTGATGTTCCGCCTATCTATCTGGCTGCTGCAGATCAAGGTTCCGAAAGCTTGAGAAAGGCGGTTTCTGCTGCCGCTTTTTCGGCGGATTTAATAGAACGGCCTGTTTCTGTTGCTAGATGCTCTCCCTGGACCCATACCTCTGCTGAAAATTGAGGGATGTTGCCCGTCGATTTCTCTGTGGAAACCTGCTGGACGCGATATTCAGGCAGCGCTTGATAGTGGGCTTGGGTCCATTGCTGTAGTGCGGCTTTATAGTTCTGGTAGGTGGGGTCTGATCGAACGGCGGTTGCCCGATGCTGTAGTTTGGGCACCAACCAAGATTCAATGAGTGAGAAATCTTGGGTACTCAGGTACAGCGCCCCTAATAGGGCTTCAAAGGCATCTGCTAGGCGGGAGGGTTCGCCGTTGCGATCGCCCACCGCACTAGGACCAAGAATCAGAAAGTTCTCTAGACCGTAGAGATGAGCTAACTCCGCTAGGGTTCGATCGCTCACCAACAC
>JBAUJD010000035.1:0-2153 GCA_049683515.1 Thermosynechococcaceae cyanobacterium
TCTTTTTACTGACTCAGGGACCAGAGTCGCGGAGCAACCCCTGATGCAAGGGGGAAACCCTATTGAGGCCGAGGATGCGTCAGGACTTGCAATACGATCTGACCCCCAACAGCTTGTGCTCCCCCTCATGCAGGATGAGGTTGTTTTAGGGTTGCTGGTGGTTGCCAGAGATCAGCACCGCTGGAGTGCCCATGAGCAAGTCCAAATTCAGCAGGTGGCAGAAACCCTCGCCATTGCCTGCGTGATGGATCAAAGATCGCAGTGGCTCAGCAATACCCGTTACCAACAGAAGGCTTTGCAGACCGACCAGCGCCAAACTCTCTCGAACCTGATGCATCAGTTTCGTAGCCCCTTAACGGCACTGCGAACCTTGGGTAAGCTGCTTACCAAACGATTTTCAACCGATGAGCAAAATCGCCCCTTAGCGGAAAGCATTGTCCAACAAAGCGATCGCCTTGAGGAGTTGCTTCAACGGTTTGATGGCGCAGTGGATATCGGTGAAGCCGCGCTAGAGCCAGAGGAATGGCAGGAGTCAACGCCGCCACCGGCCCTGCTACCCCCCGCTGCCGATCATCCTTCGTTGCTAGCGATGGAACTCCAGCTCCAGCCCTGCTGGGTCATTGATATCCTGTCGCCTTTGATTAACTCTGAACTGGGAATTTTAGACGAAAAGCAGCTTCATTTGAGTGCTCATATTCCTGACGAGCTGCCCCCGGTGATCGCGGATCCCTCAGCCTTGCGAGAGGTCTTGAGCAATTTGGTGGACAACGCCCTTAAGTACACCCCCTCTGGCGGAGAAGTGCGGATTAAAGTCCGTAGATCGCCCGCTGAGGCGACCCAGGTGATTGCGGTTAGCGATAATGGCCCCGGCATCCCGCGAACAGATCTTGCCCATGTGTTTGAGCGTCACTATCGCGGGGTGCAGGCTGAAACTGAGATTCCGGGGACGGGGTTAGGGCTTGCTATTGCAAGAACCCTAATCGAACAAATGCAGGGCCAAATCGAAGTCTTTAGCCCTGCCATTGATTCCAAAGAGAGTCAGGCGTCTGGGAGCACCTTTCTAGTGACGCTTCCAGAATGTTAGGGGGGTATCTAGCGCTGAGCCAACTGCAAAGGACCGCTGAGTTCCAACGTCAAATCGGTCTCAGGTTCAATGATCACAACCCGCTGCACATCGGGGTCAATGACGCCTCCAATAGCGGCCCCAGAAGTGGCCCCAGAGAGCACTTTTTCAGCGGTAATGGTTCGATCTCCAATCAAGCCGGATAGACCAGCGGCGAGGGCTGCACCGATGGCAGTATCGCGAGCAATAGAGGTAACGGGACGGCCTCGGTTGGTCTCAATGGCAGCGCCCAAGGCCGCGCCAGGAATCACTTTCTCGGCGGTAATCGTGCGGTTCCCCACCAGACCTGAAATCCCAGCAGCAGCCGCCGCCCCAATCACGGAGTTGCGGGCCAAGGACACTAGATTCGGATCTCTGACGCTGCGGGTGCGAGTGATCACCTCAGAAGCAGCCTGAATCGGATAACTTTGGCCGTTAATCACCACCTCAGAGGCGACGAACTGAGAGCCGCCATCACGGGGCTGGAGTTCCCCGATAATTTCGCTGCCTCTCGGAATGATGATGGCATTATTGGTATCGCGAATATTGCTGCCCACGGTTAGCGTCACTGCCGCTGTTTCCTTTGATGACACAATGATCCGCTGAGCTTCGCTGTAGGTTACGGGTATCGTTGTGCCAGCAGTCAGCGCGGCGGTATTGAAATCACCGGCAATGTATTGAGTGGGCAACAATGAGGCTTGCTGAGACGTTTTCAGCGCTTGGCATAAAAAGGCGGCGACATCGGCCCGCGTTGCGGTCTGGGTTGGTTTGAGATCGCGAACATTAGGATAGTTGACTACCAACTGATTTTGAGTCGCTGCCGCAATGGTATTACGAGCGTAGCTAGGAATGGCGCTTTCATCGCTGAAATTCTGGCTCAAAATGCCATTGACAGAGCCGTTTGGAGTGTAGTTTAAGCCATTGCCAAGGGACACCAACACCTGCGCTCGTTGGATATTTTGGTTGGGTTGAAATTGTCCATTGGGATACCCGGTTAAAAAGCCTGTTTGAGAGGCGGTTCGAATGGCATTATAGGCCCAGTAATCAGAAC